>JAAYYM010000417.1 GCA_012515365.1 Clostridia bacterium | reverse complement strand
GAAATGGTGCTGGTCGTATTGAAACCTCTTCTATTGGGACTGCTTGTTCAAATTCCTTTACTTGCATGGTTTTTAAATACAGCGGCTATTCGTCCGGTCGAGTATCTGGCACAGGCTCCATATCTTCCGGTTATTATATTTGTCTGTTTTATTACTTTCTTTGTAGGCCTGTCCTACTATCTGGGAGAAAAGAAGATTTTATCTTCTGATATGATCGGACTATTAAAGGACGATGCGATGATATAGCGCATCATGATTGATGTGACGAATATACGCGATGTTACTTGACTTTTTAATTAATTTGAGTTATCTTTTACTGAACTTAGACATGTGAAAAATAATAGAGAAATTCAGCACAAAAGAAAACTGTGTTTTGGAGGTATAGATGGTCACATTAAAAGAGATAGCCAGCAAATGCAATGTATCTGCGACTACGGTTTCGAATATATTGAATGGGAAACCTAAAGTGAGTGAAAAAACGAAGGAAGCTGTTATGAAGGTGGTACGTGAAATGGGTTACCAGCCTGATTATGTGGCGCAGGGACTTAGAAGGAAGAAAACCTGCACCATTGGAATCATAGCAGAAGATATCGCACAGTTTACCACTCCGAGTATGGTAGAGAGTATCATGGAATATTGTGAAGAAAAGGGATATCGCACAGTCGTGCAGAATCTTCGTTTGTACGGAAGATGGCAGGATCAGTGGGTCTATCAGGAAGAGGAATATGAAAAGGTTCTGACACCGGCACTTATGGAGTTATGTTCTGTTAAAGTTGACGGAATTATATACCTGGCCGGACATGCCAGAGTGATCAGAAGCATTTCAGATGATTTTTCGATCCCTGTAGTAATTTCATACGCTTATACAAAATCGCCGAGAATCCCTTCAGTTGTTATAGATGATACGAACAGCAGTTACGAAGTGGCCTCATATCTTGTGTCTATGGGACACAAAAGAATAGGTGTCGTTGCAGGAAAACAAGATAATATCCATACGCATTTAAGACTATTAGGATATCAGAAAGCCTTGTTTGACGCAGATATTTTATATGACCCGGCGCTGGTTCGTTTTGGAGACTGGCAAAGACCTTCCGGTTATGAGCAGGCGAAATGTCTGGTCGAACAGAATGTATCAGCTATTTTCTGTATGGCAGACAGAATGGCAGGCGGCGTTTATGACTATCTGGAAGAACAGGGAATTAAAGTAGGAGAGGATATCTCAGTTGTCGGTTTCGATAATCAGGATATTGCAGAATATTTTAGCCCGGCTTTAACAACAACGGCACTTCCTTTATCTGAAATCGGAAGAACATCGGCCAAACTTTTGCTGGAACGCCTGGAAGAAAATGAAGAAAACAAAGAAAACGACAGAAATGAATGGAAACAGGAAAACGATCAGATACTCGAAGTAATGATTCCATGTAAATTTATAGAACGTAAATCGGTAAAAAAATTGAATTAGTATTTAAATAATAAGCGAAAAAATACAAAAGCATAGTATGAAATAGTATGGAACCATAAATGTATGGACTTCTAAGAATTTGCTATTTCATACTATGCTTTTATTATTACGTGAAAAATGTAAGAAATAGATGTTAAACGTTTAACGTTTGTGCAAAATGTACAAATATAAATGAAAAATATGATAACAACTTAACAGAAAGTATCTTTTTAAGGAAAATCCGTTGACACATAAATGGGAAATGGGTATACTTTGTTTATCAAGAGGTTTAACGATAAACCTAGTGGGAGGGAATTATGAAAACAGCGATGACGAAAAAAAAATGGCATTCCATCAAACTATTTTTAATGATTGTTCCGTTTTTACTTTTAGTTCTGTTATTTTCTTATTATCCGTTATACGGATGGCTATATGCTTTTTACGATTATCGACCGCCAAAAGCATTCGCAGATTGTGACTTTGTTGGATTTAAGTGGTTCATATCACTGGTAGAAAATCCGATCAAGGTAAAACAAATCACACAAGTTCTAAAGAACACCTTTGCAATGAGTGGACTTACATTGGGCACCTCGTGGCTGCCAATGATCTTTGCAGTGTTCCTTAACGAAATCAACAACACAAAATTCCGAAAACTAATCCAGACGGTTACTACACTTCCAAACTTCATAAGCTGGGTATTGGTATATTCGGTAGCATTCAGTTTGTTCAACAGTACAGGTATGATGAATACTTTGTTATCAAGCCTTGGACTGACAAAGGAACCGATCCTGTTCTTGAATACAACAGAACACATCTGGTTCAAACAATGGCTGTGGCTGACATGGAAAAACCTTGGATGGGCAGCAATTATGTACATAGCAGCAATTTCATCAATTGATGATGAGCTGTATCAGGCAGCAAGAGTAGACGGTGCTTCCAAAATGCAGATTATCAGATATATCACGATTCCAGGATTGTTACCGACTTACTTTGTACTTCTGATGATTAATCTTGCCAACTTCCTGACAAACGGAATGGAGCAGTATTATGTATTCCAGAATCCATTTAACAAAGAATTTATCCAGGTGCTGGATCTTTACGTATACAATATTGCGATGCAAAGTGGAAGTTACTCAGTATCAGTTGCTTTGAGTATGCTTAAGAGTATCGTAAGCGTCATTCTTCTGTTCGCAATAAATGGATTTTCAAAATTAACCAGAGGGGAAAGCGTGTTCTAGGGATGGTGAATAATATGAAAATGAAAAAGACTAAGAAGATGCACAAGAGCACAGGCGATAGGATCTTATCCATCAGTTGCTATGTCATATTTACAATTTGTGCGATTATCTGTATTTATCCGTTTTACTACATCATTATCAATACCATAAGTAACAATGATCTTAGTGCAAAAGGTATTATCATCTTTTTGCCAAGAGATATTCATTTGAATAATTATGTCAGTGCACTGAAGATCGATGGATTGTTTCAGGCGGCTAAAATATCAGTATTAAGAACTGTAATCGGAACTTTTTCAACAGTTCTGACCTCAGCGTTTCTTGGATTTATGTTTACACAGGAAGAAATGTGGCACAGAAAAATCTGGTATCGTCTGATCGTAGCGACCATGTATTTTAACGCAGGTATTATTCCATGGTTTTTAACAATGATGAACCTGGGACTGACCAATAATTTCTGGGGATATATTTTCCCATTGGTTATCTCACCATTTAATATCATACTTACAAAGACTTTTGTTGAGTCTGTACCAAAGGAATTGCAGGAAGCTGCCAAAATCGATGGGGCAGGAGTTCTAACAACATTCATACGTGTTATGATTCCGGTTATCAAACCAATTATGGCAACCGTAGCTATATTCTCAGCAGTTCAACAATGGAACGCATTTCAAGATACGCTGCTTCTTGTAACAGATACTAAATTATATCCGTTGCAGTTTGTACTATATCAATACCTGAATCAGGCAAGCTCTTTATCGAGTCTGGCTAAACAGGGGTCAAGTGCATCTTTAGTGGCTGCAGTAGCAACGAAGCAGACAGCTACCAGTGTCAGAATGACAGTAACTGTAATCGTAGTATTACCAATTATGATGATTTACCCGATTTTCCAGAGATATTTTGTAAAGGGAATCATGGTAGGTGCAGTAAAAGGTTAATAACGACCTTTTATGATGGTCAGGGAGATTTCATATAAGAAACACCTGACTGATAAAACAAGGAGGGAAAAGAATGAAGAGGAAAAGTGTTTTAACTAAAGTGTTGGCAGCAACACTAACAGCATCCATGGTACTTAGTGGATGTGCAGGCAAAACAGCAGCACCGACAGCTACAGATCAGGCAGGTACAGATGCTGCAACAGATGCAAGTGCAACAGGAGAGGTTTCGAGTGACGAGGAAATGACTTTTGAAATCTATGACGTTGCAGCAAACTACCAGGGCGAGCAGACCGGATGGTATGGAAAAGTCCTGAAAGATGAGCTGAATATCAAATTGAACATCATTGCACCTCAGGTATCAGGTGACCCAACATCACTTTACCAGACAAGATGTTCTTCAGGAAACTTAGGTGATATTGTTATTCTTAACAACGCTGATATGCAGGAATGTGTAGATGCAGGACTGGTTCAGCCAATCGATGTATCAGCATATCCAAACCTTGCTAAACTGAAAGAGCAGATTGATTTATTCAATGCTGATCTTGGCGATGGAACACAGACATATGCAATTCCTACTGAGATGAATACAAACGGACCAACAGCTTACATGGCTGAAACCGTATTGTCTTATCCGGCAGTTCCTTGGAATCTGTACGCAGAGCAAGGCTGTCCTGAACTTAAGAACTTAGACGATCTTCTTGACTTATTAAAGAAAATCCAGGATGCACATCCTACCAATGAAGCAGGCGACAAAGCTTATGCAATCAGCTTATGGCCGGATTGGGATGATACAAGTATTGAAACTGTTAACCAGATGACAAAATGGTACGGACAGGAAGTTAACCAGTCGGTATTAATCGGAACAGATAATACAATCATGCCTTTAACAGATAAGAATGGTGCATACTATAAAATGTTAAAATTCTTATTCAAAGCTAATCAGATGGGACTTGTAGATCCTGACTCGGCTACACAGGACTGGACAACAGTTTGTGATAACAAGATGAAACAGGGCCGTGTTTACTTATTCTGGTATAACTGGCAGAGAGGTTTCTGGAACACACCTGAAAGAGGAGAAGAAAGACTTAACTATGCAGCTGTTCCTGTAGCAGATACAGTTATCTATCAGCCTTCAGATTACTACTATGGATCAGGACGTTGCTGGGGTATCGGAAGCAAAGTTGATGAAACTAAAAAAGCACGTATCATGGAATATCTTGATTGGTTAGCATCCCCTGCAGGAGCTACATTCCAGCACGCAGGTACAGAAGGACTTATTTATACAGTAAATGATGATGGAACATATACTTTAACAGAAGATGGACTTAACCGTTTTAACTCAGACGTTCAGGTTCCTGATGATCAGGGCGGCGGATTATGGGCAGATGGTAACAACCAGGTTAACCAGTGGATTTTACAGGATAAAGATACAAATCCTGAAACAGGTGAATGCTACGATACAAACTTATGGAAATCTACAATCGAAGCTAATAAAACAGCAACAATTAATGAGTGGTGTGAGCAGTTTGATGCTCCTACAGAAGTTGAATACTTCAAAAAGAGCGGTCTTTTAACACCTGTAGCAAGTGTTAACAAGATGCTTGCAATTGATGATACTGATATTTCTTTGATCAGAGGTCAATGTGCAGAGCTTACAAAAGACGGATCATGGAAGATGATCTTTGCAAAAGATGAAGCAGAGTTTGATTCTATGTGGGACAGCATGGTTGAGCAGATGAATGGACTTGGATGGGAAACTTTAGTTAAATTTGATACAGAGAAATACCAGCCAGTTATTGATGCACGTAAAGCAGCAAAATAAAACATTGGAAAGGGGAGGAGAAACTTCCTCCCCTTTTAAATCTAACCCTTATTGGAGAACAGTATGGTCGAGAAGAAAAGTTATTTGATAAAACCTGATCAGAATTATACATTTCATAATCATGTGACTGATTGTGTTGGAACAGGCAGAATGGGGCTTGCATTACAAAAAGAGTATCAGGAACAGCTTGCTTATGTTCAGAGTGAAATCGGTTTTAAATATATCCGAGGTCATGGTCTGTTTGCAGATGATCTTGCTATTTATCAGGAATATCTGGATGAAAACAAAAATACGAAAGTGGAATACAATTTTACTTATCTGGATCTGGTTGTAGATAATTATCTTTCATTGGGAATACGTCCATTCCTTGAGCTGGGCTTCATGCCACAAAAGCTTGCTTTGGGTGATCAGACTGTATTCTACTGGAAAGGGAATGTAACTCCGCCTAAAAGCTATGGTGCATGGAGTGATCTTGTGATTCATACATTATCTCATTTGCTCGATAGATATGGACATGACGAAGTCCTTAGCTGGCCGATTGAAGTATGGAATGAACCAAATCTTCCCGGGTTTTGGAAAGATGCTGACATGCAGGAGTATTTTAAATTATTTGAACAGACTTTTTGGGCAATCAAAGAGCTTGATCAAGGTTTTCGTGTAGGAGGTCCGGCGATCTGCGGCGTAGAGGACGAGTTATGGATGAGCAGTTTTATGGAATTCTGCCATGAACATAAAATCCCACTTGATTTCGTGACCAGACATCATTACACAACAGAATTACCTGAAACAAAGGGTCATTATGGTTATGCAGAGTTATCGGATATTGACGAAGGATTTTCAGTTCTCCATGTGACTCGTGAAATCGTAGATCGATATGAAGAATACAAAGGACTTCACATTCACATTACAGAATTCAATACTTCTTATATTCCTAATTGCCCATTACATGATACCAATCAGAATGCGGCCTATGTTGCGCAGATGTTATCAAGGCTTGGAGATGATAATGAATCCTATTCTTACTGGACATTTGGTGATATTTTTGAAGAATTTGGAGTTCCCTTTACTCCGTTTCATGGTGGTTTTGGTCTGGTGGCAAACGGATGCATTCCGAAACCGACATTCTGGACATTTCGATTTTTCAAGGATCTGGATCAGGGAAACTGCGTATTGAAAACAGACAATGCAGTTGTTATGAAACGCAGTGATAAAAGTCTAAACGGTGTGCTTTTTCATTCCTGCAGGACGAGAAGCGGAAAAGACTTGGAGATTACCTTAACAATTCCGAGAGAATTATTAGGATCAGCAGAGCAGTTTTGTATGATTAAAAAGGTGGTAGACGAGGAATCCTGTAATCCGCTTAAGTGCTGGCATGATTTAGGTGAACCGGCTAATCTGAGTCAGAAACAAAAAGAACTGATACGAGAAAGTGCAACACCTGTTGTCACTACCGATATTTATGAGGTTGATGAAAAAGGCGTTTCAGTAAAATTTAAAGTATCAGAGAATGGACTTGTTTATTTTGAGTTCATACAACGAACAGAAAACAGTGATCGCGGATATGATTATAAACGGGTTATGCAGATACAGTAATCATAGATGGAGGTGGGTGTATGGCATACGGAAGTCTGGATTTTAATTCGAATTGTCTGAAACGAATTGTTTCCTTTAGAATCATTCTTCCTAATGATGATGATCAGAACGTGAATGAACCGTTGAAGCTTTTGATTCTGCTTCATGGATATAATGGGATAAATGGCGACTGGATGCTCAACAGCAGGGTCCTGCAGCTGGCCTCCAGCCATCATATCTGTGTGGTTATGCCATCTGGTGAAAACAGTTTTTATCTGGATGGAACTGCGACGGGACGTCAATATGCTTCTTTTGTGGGTGAAGAGCTTCCTGCTTATATTAGAAAAACCTTTCCGGTATCAAAAAAGAAAGAGGATACATGGATTGGCGGATTCTCTATGGGTGGTTTCGGTGCATTGCATACAGGACTTAAATATCCGGATACATTTGGGAAAATTGTTGCATTGTCTTCTGCTTTGATTGTCGAAGAGGTGATTCAGATGAAGGAAGGTCAAGGCAATGAAATAGCTAATTATGATTATTACCGCCTGATGTTTGGACCTCCTGAGACACTTTCGTATAGTGAAAACAATCCAAAAGTGCTGATCAGAAATCTGATTAAGGATCAGAACACAATACCGGGAATCTTCATGGCTTGTGGAACAGAAGATTTTCTGCTGGAGCAGAACAGAGAGTTTGTAGAATTTTTACGTGAATCAAATGTAGAACATCATTATATAGAAGACGAAGGAAATCATAATTTTGATTTTTGGAACAAATATCTGGAGGTAGCAGTAAAATGGCTGCTTGAGAGGTGAAGTGAATGAAAAAACAAGCATTTAATCCTTATCTGCCATCGTGGGAGTATATTCCGGATGGTGAACCACATGTATTTGGCGACAGAGTGTATATATATGGCTCACATGATTATTATAATGGCTATGTCTTTTGCATGGGTGATTACATGTGCTGGTCTGCACCGGTTGATGATTTGTCTGACTGGAAATGTGAAGGCGTTATTTATCAAAAAACCGATGATCCTTATAATCCAGATGGTATGATGTGTCTGTATGCTCCTGATGTGGCACAGGGACCAGATGGAAGGTATTATCTTTATTATGTACTGGATAAGGTGCCTGTTGTGTCTGTTGCTGTCAGTGACACTCCGGGAGGAACCTATCAGTTTTATGGATACGTTCATGATAAAGACGGAAAACTTTTGGGAGAACGGGACGGCGATCAGCCACAGTTTGATCCTGGAGTCCTCGTGGAAGATCAAAAAGTATATCTATATACCGGTTTTTGCGGAAAAGGTGACAAGAGCAGAACAGGTGCAATGGTAACGGTGTTAGCAGACG
>JAAYYM010000055.1 GCA_012515365.1 Clostridia bacterium | reverse complement strand
TCTTTCAACATATATTTAGGCTGCAAACCATATCCTACCGGTATTGCTCGTATAGAAGTAGGCAGCATATAGGAAAGGTTGATTCCTATTGATGCAACATAAATGTATGGAATTGGTGACTTATTAATTCCTTGAATAATCGAAATTACAATTGGTATCGTTACAGCCGCCGTAGCTGTATTTGAAGTCACATCTGATAGCAGAAGCGTCAACAAAATTATAACAAAAATTGTGAAGAAACCACCTTTTAATCCTAAACGAGAGACATATTCTCCAATTTGTACTGCCGCACCAGATTCATTAATTAACGTTCCAGCTGCAAGTCCACCTGCAAAAACATATATCATTTCCCATATTATTTTTGATTGTACAGACTTCCACACTAGCAGCCTGTTACCCTCTTTATCCGTAATCAAGAAGGAAAGAATGGCAGCAACAATAAACACATATGCCGGCTTTAGCATTGGAAAAATATCTTGATAGATCTGTCGTGTGAAAGATAATAATGTTGCTACTAAAAAGAGCACTAATGAGCATTTTTCCACCAAACTCATTTTTTTCATGGCTTTTGCTTCATTTTGTATATATTCTTTTGATTTCATCAGGTTTTCAGATTTGTTAATGTCTCTTGTCACAAAAACCAAATTAACAATGATTAATACCAGCATTACCGGGAAAAATTTAATTACCCATTCAGTATACATATATTCTTGGTTTGTTAACTGTTGCAGATAATCTACAACAACTAAGTTCATTGCTCCACCTAAAGGAGTTGCTAATCCTCCAACACCAGCTGCATACACAATAGTAAGGAGTATTTTAGAAGCTATAACACTATTTTTAACGTCTTTTTCCCCTATATAGTTTAACATTGAAACTGCAATCGGAGTTATTGTGGCACAAACAACTGCATTCGGCAGGACTGCTGAAAGACATGCAGATAGAAGAAACCAAAAAATAACTTGTTTCTTCAAGTTGTTTCCTATCAGATTTAGAAACGTAATTGCTATTCTTCTATCTAATCCCGTTTTCTCCCAGGAAGCTGTCAATATTGATGCACCTAATAGTAGTAGGATTGTCTCCGAAGCATAATTAGCAATGATCAGCTTCATATCTACCATTTGTAGAAAAGCATTTGCAGCAATTGGCAAAAATGCTGTGACAGCATAATCTACAGGAGAAGTAATCCACCAAAAAGCCATCCATGCAACTGTTCCAATAGCACTTCTGCTTTCTATGCCTCCAAAGATTGTTTCAGGTAAACATAACATACATACAACTAATAACAATGGTCCTATTATTATATTTACAATTCTTTTTTTATTTAGCATCTGTCATTAATCTCTTTCTTAATAATTTTCCATTTTCACTTCTGGGAATTTGTTCTACTACCTCAATTCTTTTAGGTACTCTGGTTTGTTCTAAATTCTCTCTCAAGTATTCGATATATAGATTTATATCAAAACTGCTATCACATATTGATACATAAAGCATTGGTACCTGTCCACATATGTTATCTTTAATTGGTACGCATGCGCAGTCTTTAATATAATGAGGCAAAGTGGCAACACTCTCGATCTCTTCTGGTGCAATCTTTATACCCTTATAGTTTATAATATCATCATTTCTTCCAACAATATAAACTTTCCCCGATTCATCTATGTACCCTAAATCATTTGTATAAATGATGTCGTTGATTAGTGTTTCTTCTGTTAGTTTTCTATTGTTGTAGTATTCGTTCATGATCATACTGCCGCGAATAGCTAATAAACCTAATTTCTCTTTTGAGCTATGTATTTCTTTTTTTGAATCATCCACAATCAGCATCTCTGCGTTAATGGATGGGCGACCGATACAACCTTCATTATTAATCTCATTAAAATTACATACACAGCATCGTCCCGCTTCCGTAGAACCATAGAAATTATATAGCCTAGATTTCATAAATATTTTTTTAAGCATTTTCTTTGTTTCTTCTTCAAGCACTGCAGAACCAATCTCAATATAATCAATTTTGTCTTTATATTTTTCCAGACCTCTCATTCCTATTTTCAACAGAATTTTAGCTAAGGTCGGTGAAATATCAATTGCATTAACACCATATTTTTCAATCATATCAAAAAAAAGACCTACATTCATTATTCCATCAATAATTACCGTAGTGCTTCCATTTAAAAGATGAGCATAGCATGTTCTAAGCCCATGTGAATGACTTAATGGCAATGGCACTAATTCTATTGCATTCTCCTTCATTTCTACACCATACTTAATGTTTTCAGCTATTGCCACATTTGCACGATGTGAAATCACAATCCCTTTTGGGATACCCGTTGTTCCGGTCGTAAACAAGATCTCCGCTATATCATATTCTATTGTTTTTTGATCATATTCTGCATTTGTCTCCGCTAAAGATATTTTATCCCATATATCATCTATATGATGGCAGTTTTCTATCTCGGCATAATCTGTCTTTGCAATTAAAGCTTTTGCATTAATATGTTCATAAATGGATTTTACCCGATCTTCAGACATCTTCTTTTCGATCGGAATAAACACTATATGACTCAATTCACATGCCAAATCTATAGCAATAAATCTTGCATCCTGCGTGCATTCCACCAAAAGATTGTCACCTTTATGTATATCTAAATTTCTTAAAATACCTGCTATTGCAGTCAAATGCTGTACCAGTTCTTTATAAGTAATTGCTCTTTCGTTATCTGCTAAAGCAAGTTTTTCAGGTCTGTTTCTACCATGTTCTAATACTGCATCAATGATTGATTTATACATATCTCGTCACCATTTTTATCATTGCATCAATACTATTAAAATTTTCCGGAGAAATCTCCTCATATGGGATAGATATTTTCAAGGTATCTTCCAGACCTGATACAATTTCTATAAGAGTCACCGAATCCAATAAACCATTATCAACTAATCCATCTACACTATAATCAATTGTATCATCAATATTTTTGCATATCTGCAGTATTTTCTCTTTCATTTGTAATTCTCCTACTCTATACATTATTTTCGTTTTTATATAATATTTTTCTAACTTTATTTCTGTACTCGATTGATCTTTCCTTGTCATTATGACCTATTACACATTGAAACCCTCTGGCATCTAAACTAGGAGCATTAAATTCTGTTCCAAATAAACCTGCGAATTTCTGAGCTTGTGAATTCTCAGCATCAATGACACTTTTCGTTGTATGTAAATTTAAGATATCCCATTGAAAATCCTCACATAATAACTTTGCTTCCAGATTCTCAAATGCATTTCCTTTCAAAGCAAGGCTCCCCGTCTCTCCACTGCCATCACTGATATTATATACTCTTATTGTTCCTATCATTTCATTCTGCCTATTCCAAACAGAAAAATAATAATCGCCCTCTCTCGTCCGCTGCTCTTCAATCCACTTTCTCTGTTGTTCTACTGTTATATCCAGTCTGGGCAAATATTTGGTGAGTTTAGGATTTTGCCTAAGGCTCAATATTGCTTCTGCATCCTCAATTGTTACACTGCGTAAATATACAAACTTCCCATTTAGTGTGTCTGAATAAACCATTCTATCTCTCACATCCTTTATATATATAAATATTTAGCAATCTGCAAATAACATTATATTTCTAAAATTAATCAAATCCACCTTATTATATACCATAGTTATGACTCATAACAACCTAGTTTTGTACAAATATCTTGTATGACCTCTCCAGCTATTATTAATCCTGCCACTCCTGGAACAAACGCATTGCTGGCCGGAATACTTCTTTTTCCACTTTGCTCTAATTCGTTTCTCATTACTTCATTCATAACGGGTTTCATTGGCTCTTCTTTTGAATACACAACCTTTAAGTGCTTAATTCCTCTCGCCTTTAGCTCTTTCCTCATGACCTTTGCCAAAGGACATACCGATGTTTTATAAATATCTTCGACCTCAAACATCTCTGCATGCAGTTTGTTACCCGCGCCCATCGAACAGATAACAGGAACCCCGGCTTCCTTACATTTCATGACTAACTCTATCTTTCCTGTGACGGTATCTATCGCATCAACTACATAATCATAGCACTTAAAGTCAATCTGATCAGAACTCTCCGGTGTGAAAAACATGTTATGTTCATTCACTACCGCATCAGGATTGATCTCATGTATTCTTTGTGCCGCCGCCTTCACTTTATCCATACCTATCGTCTTAGTAGTAGCTATAATTTGTCTGTTTAAATTTGAAATACAAACCTGATCATTATCAAACAAATCCAAGGTACCTACACCACTTCTTGCAAGTGCTTCTACTACATATCCACCGACT
Source organism: Clostridia bacterium (assembly GCA_012515365.1). The sequence continues at coordinate 551 of JAAYYM010000055.1, read as the reverse complement.
CCCCCAACCCCGAAAACTGCAATACGGGATCTATTTAATAGCTCCATTCCTTCTGAGCCAATTAGCAATTCTGTCCTTGAAAACAGTTCTTTCATTTCTGTTAATCCTTTCATTTTTCATTTCGCTATTTAGCATACCATATTCAAACTGATATTTCCTTAAAATAATATTTGAAAAAAAAAAATTTTGTGATATACTAGGAATGTTCCAACGTAATCAGATGGAACCTTCGATGCGTGGCTCAGCTTGGTAGAGCGCTGCGTTCGGGACGCAGAGGTCGCAAGTTCAAATCTTGTCGCATCGACTAAACTAAATAAAATTAAGAAATCAGCCAGTCATGATATCTATGACTGGCTGATTATTTAGACTAGGATTACTCCTGTGTTTCTGAAACGACATCATCATATCATTTTTTTGCTTTTTTACTTTTGATTTCCAAAAATATACTCATTTTTGGAATAAAATCTTGATTCATTAATATATTTCTAATCTCATTTTTTCTGCTTTTACTGATTGGTATGATTTCTCCATTCAGCATTTCAATCTCATTT
>JAAYYM010000416.1 GCA_012515365.1 Clostridia bacterium | reverse complement strand
TATCGCAACTTGTCTGAAAAGCCTGCATTAGATACAAGCAATGAGGCGTTTATCAAACAGATAAATCAGGTAATAGAAGCAGCCGGATTGGAGGTTACAGAAGAACATCAGGAGGCGGCAAGATTTATTATAGAGCATGATATTCCGTTGACAGAAAAGACGTTACAGTTATATCAGCAATTGGAAGAATTCAAACAGCCGTTAGATGAAGAAGAACTCGTTCGAAGAATTGAAAAGGGACTCTCAAGAGGAAACAAGGCATCAGAGGTAAATTTGGCACAGACGGAGTCGATATACGAGCAGGCAGCACGTATTATGGAAGAAGTGGCGGAGATTACGGAGGATGATGTAAAGGTTCTCGTAGAAGAAGGCAAACCGATTCATTTAAAAAATCTAAAAATAGCGCATAAAAGAGTTGGTTTTGTATACGGAAGATATGATGATGCAAAATTTTTAATGGCAAGAAAAGCGATTGAAGAAGTCCGCTTACACATGTCTATGGAGACAAATCTGCGTTTGTTAAGAAAAGGAATTGAGATTGATGTAGTTCCAATGCAGGAACTGTTGGGTGAATTAGAACAGGCAACACAGGAACTTGCTGAAATGGCAATCTCTGAAATGAACAATATTACGGAGAAAGTGCATGAACTGCAGGCAATGCCAATGCAGGTGCTTGGTTATGCTGTTACGCAGGAAATTGCATTTACGATTGAAGGACTTCACGCAAAAGGTGTAGCGCTACAGGAAAATTATGCGGAAGCAGCAGAAGCATATGAGCCGTTACAGAAAGATTATATGAAAGCAGCTCAAAAATACGAGCAGCTTCAGACAAGCCCACGAGCAGATATGGGTGATTCTATCAAAAAAGCATTCCGCAATGTAGATGATATTCTGGCAGATATGGGAAAAGAACCATCTGAAGAAAACCGTAGAGCAGTAAGGATTTTAGGATATAACCAAATTAAAATAACGGAAGAAAACTTACGTCAGGCAATGGAAGCAGACGAAAAAGTACAAAAGCTCTTTAAAGATTTAAAACCGGGACGAGTGCTTCAACTGATTCGTGAGGGTGTGGATGTCCTTCATACAGATATTACAGAACTTGATGAATATATCACAACGATGGAAAAAAGTTTTGTAGAGTCTTCAGAGAGTTATGCGAAGTTTTTACAGAAGCTTGAGAAGGCAGATGGTATTACGGAGGATGAACGGGAAAGTTTTATCGGTATCTACAGATTGATGCGTCAGGTTGAAAAGTCGGATGGTGCAGCGATGGGTTACGTCATGGCAAGCTCGGCAGAGCTTACACTGGAAAATCTTCTGTCGGCTGTGCGCTCCGATAAACGTAAACAGTTGGATTATATTTTAGATGACAGCTTTGCGGGAGTAGATAAAGTGGAAGCCGGAAAATCTATTACTGACCAGATACAAAAAGCATTTGGAAAAGAGCAGACAGTATCATTCCTTGAGCAGTTCCATCAGCAGGTAACATTATCAAATCTGATTTCTGCAAACAATATGATGACAGATGCAAGTGGTGTATATCGAGAACTGGCGAAAAAGGACAGCGAAGAAGAATTTGAACGTTATTGTGATGAGATTTCGGAATCCATGACGGATGAAAGTAGCCTACAAAGCAGCTTTGAACGATTGGAAAGATATACATCGAATATGCTGGAAAAGGTTATGATGAATCCGGAAAACACATTGCTGGATGTCAGAGCAATGCAAAGTATGTTTAAACAAATTCGACTTACGTCATCATTGGCAAAGGAATCCTATTATCAGATTCCGGTAAAACTGGAAGAAGATTATACGGTAATGAACGTGCATGTAAAGCATACCGGCGAAAATCCAAGTGTTGAAATAGAAATGGATTATGCAGAATATGGTCATTTGAAAGCGACCTATTTATTTGATGAAGACGGCAATATCAATAGCAATCTTCAGGGACAATCCGGTGAAGCATATGCACTTTTGGAAAACGTGTCAAAGAGACTGGAAGAAGCGTATACGCCGAAACCGTGTGGAGAGAAAGTTTCTGCAAGAGAACTTTGTCAAATTGCTAAGATTTTTCTGCAAACTATCCGAAATGAATATTAAGACGGAGCTTAATACTTTACAAATGGATTTGTGAATGAGACTTATGACATAACAGAAAGAGAAAGGGAATTATATGAGAATAAATTATAATGCAACAGCTATGGTGGCAGTTAATGCCTTGAACCGTAATGATGATTCTGTTTCCAAATCCACAGAAAGATTAAGTACAGGATTAAAAATTAACAGAGCAAAAGATAACCCATCAGGTTATGCACTTTCCAGAAAAATGAAAGCACAGATTGATGGACTAATGCAGGCGAGTGATAATGCCAGCGATGGCGTAAATATTATAGAAACAGCAGATGGTGCATTATCTGAAATCCAGGATATGCTTCAGAGATTAAATGAGCTTGCAATTAAAGCATCTAACGGTGTGTTATCAGACAGCGACCGTTCTAATATCAATGATGAAGTAGTACAGCTGAAAGAGGAAATTCAGCGAGTTTCAGAAACAACAGAATTTAACGG
>JAAYYM010000415.1 GCA_012515365.1 Clostridia bacterium | reverse complement strand
CATCCCATGAAAGACTTCCTGATGCGTATTCAAGTAATGCTGCACCAAAGTCATCTTTGAACTGCTGACTTGGGAATGATGTGAAGTTCCATGCTACACTTGTCAGTGAAGAATCACCCATATATTTGATTACTTCCTGTGCCAGTGGATCGGTTGGTTTCTCAGCATCTGTAAATGTATTGAAAGGAGCTATAAATCCAAGTTTGTTTGTAACTGCATCTTTTCCTGTCTCTGAGCTGAACAGCCATTCTACGAATGCGATGGATGCCTGCTGATCTTCAGGTGATGCCTGACTGTTGATACAGAAGAAGTTTTCTGTTCCTGTACAAAGCCCCTGGCTTTCTTCACCTTTTACACCTGTGTAGATTGGTAAGAATTTAACGTCTGTATCTGCTACTACGTTTCCTTCAACACCTGAGATCTGTCCCCAGCCCCAGTTACCATTCTGTACCATAGCTGCTTTTCCTAATGCAAACTCTGCCATAGAGTCATCTACTGATTTACTTCCTAAAAGTCCTGGTGCTGTGCATGAGTTGTTGATGTAGAGATCAAAGATGTTTTTAAAGTTGTCTGAGTATGTAAACTCAAGAGCATCTGTATCTTTGATTCCTTTTTCTTTATACTCATAGTATACAGGAAGGTTTGCTAAATGTGTCTGCCATCTCCAGTCTTCTCCTGGAAGTAAAGATGTGGATGCGAATACGCCTTCAATTCCCAAATCATCTTTTTTAGACTGCATATCTTCTACAACAGCTTTCAATGTATCAAAGTTTTTAATTTCATCGATTGATGCTGCTTTTGCGCCATCAAGTGCAAAATATTTGTCCATGATTGCGTTATTGTAAATGATACCATAACCCTCTACTACGTAAGGAATACCATATACACCACCGTCTTCTCCTTCTACTACGATGCTCTTATCTAAGAGCCAGCTGTAAAGGTCTGTATCTTTCAAATCTAAACAATAATCTTTCCAATTCTGATATCCTACAGGTCCGTTGATCTGGAATAATGTAGGTGCATCTGTATTTGCAATTTCTGACTTAAGAGTCTGCTCATAAGTTCCACTTGCTGCTGTAACAACTTCTACAGGAACCCCCGTTTCTTCTGTATACTTCTGTGCCAGTTCCTGCCACACTTCATCTACTTCAGGTTTAAAGTTTAAGTAGTAAACTGATCCTGTTGCAGCTGTATCTGTTGCTTGTGGCGCCTCTTCCTCTGTTGTTGCTTCCGGTGCTGCCTCTTCTGTTGTACTTTCTGTTGCAGGTGCTTCACCTGTTGTTTGGTTTGAACCACATCCTGCAAGTAAAGTAGCTACCATTGCTGCAGATAATAAAGCACTGATTAATTTCCTTTTCATAACGCTTTTCCTCTCCTTAATCTGAAAATGTGCCGCAGCCTTGAATGACTGCGATCAATGTTATTGTAACCATTGCCAGAAAATTTATCCGGCAACTTCCGGCATCGTTATCGGTATCGTTGTCGGTAACGTTTCCGATTGCCTGATAAAAGACTATCATATTTAGTCAAAAATATCAATCCTACGTCCGCAAAAATATTTTTTTTGTGAGATAAGCACATAATTTTACGCTAATTTGGTGCGTGTCAATCAGAATTTTATTCATAATAAACAAAACAGCCTGAGTCATACGCTCAGGCTGTTTACTGATATAATCATAAGTTGCAATGTCCGGAAAACATGAATTAAATTTTCCAGATATCTCTGTTATATTCTGCAATGGTTCGATCAGATGAAAAGAATCCTGCTTTAGCAATATTTACAAGCATCATTTTCTTAAAACGATCTTCATCTTCATAGTCCTCAAACATCTGATCTTTCACTTTGATGTATTCTTCAAGATCAAGTAATGTCATAAACCAGTCTTTATTCAACAATTCATTGTAAAGACGCATCAGACATACTTTGTCTCCGTTACGTTTTGCTTTTGTACTCTTGATAAAGTCAACTGCTTCCTTGATCACTTCACTCTTTTCATAATAATCTTTTGATACATAATCTGCGTGTTCATAGTGTTTGATCACTTCCTCACTGTCTTTACCAAAGATATAAATATTATCATCTCCGACAAGTGAATGGATTTCAACATTTGCACCGTCACTTGTACCAAGTGTAACAGCACCATTCAGCATGAATTTCATATTTCCGGTTCCTGAAGCTTCCTTGGAAGCAAGTGAAATCTGCTCAGAAACATCACATGCCGGAATCAAATGTTCTGCATAGCTGACATTATAATTTTCTACCATGACCACACGTATATACTTTCTTGCCTCTGCATCATTCTGTATGATTTTCTGTAAAACCAAAAGCAAATGTATGATATCCTGAGCAATCACATAGGCCGGTGCTGCTTTTGCACCAAAGATAAATGTGATTGGACGTTTTGGATAAATCCCTCTCTTAATCTCCAGATATTTATGAATGATATAAAGTGCATTCATCTGCTGACGTTTATATTCATGCAGTCGTTTGATCTGGATGTCATAGATGGATTCAGGGTCAATCTGAATTCCTTCTTTTTCGTAAATGTATGCCGAAAGCTGTTCCTTCTTTCTCTGCTTGATGCTCTTAAGCTGATCGAGTGCTTCTGTATCATCCATTAGTGTCAACAGTTTTTCAAGCTCCATTGCATCCTTTTTGAATCCGTCTCCAATATGACTTTGAATCCACTGTGTCAAATCCGGATTACAGGAGAGGAGCCATCTGCGGAAGGTGATTCCGTTGGTCTTATTATTAAACTTCTCTGGATAGATGTCATAAAAATGCTTCAATTCTGACTCTTTCAATATTTCTGTATGAAGAGCTGCAACTCCATTAATCGAAAATCCATAATGGATATCAATGTGAGCCATATGCACACGATTGTCTTTGTCGATGATCTGTACCTTTTCATCTTTATATTTGTTTGCTACGCGTTTAGAAAGCTCTTTGATAATCGGCACAAGCTGTGGAACAACCTTTTCTAAATAAGCCAGTGGCCATTTTTCAAGTGCTTCTGATAAAATGGTATGGTTGGTATACGCACATGTTCTGCTGATAACATCGATTGCTTCATCTAGAGGCATTGCCTTTTCTTCAGTCAGGATGCGTATCAATTCCGGAATAATCATAGTTGGATGCGTATCATTGATCTGAATGACAGCATGCTGATCCAGCTTTCTCAAATCATATTGACGCTCCTTCATATCTTTTAGGATCAACTGTGCCGCATTGCTTACCATGAAATACTGCTGATAAATACGCAAGAGATTTCCTGCTTCATCAGAATCATCCGGATAGAGAAACAGGGTCAGATTCTGATCGATCTTTGTCTTGTCAAAATCAATTCCGTCTTTAACAACAGACTCATCGATTGACTGTATATCAAATAAATGAAGCTTATTTTTTCCATTCTCATAACCAATGACATCGATATCATACATCACTGATTTTACTTTTTTAGAGCCAAAGCATACATCGAAAGAAACATCCGTTTTTTGAAGCCATGACTGCTCCTCAATCCATTCATTCTTCTGTGTAGTCTGCTTACAATTTTCAAATACCTGTTTGAAAAGTCCGAAATGATAATTCAATCCGATTCCGTCTCCCGGAAGTCCAAGTGATGCGATGGAATCAAGAAAGCATGCAGCCAGTCTTCCCAGACCACCATTTCCTAGTGATGGTTCCGGTTCATATTCCTCAATCTGAGCCAATGATTTTCCATTGCTTTCCAGAACTTCTCTCATCTTATCATATAAGCCCAGATTGATAAGATTATTGGATAAAAGCTTACCAATCAAGAATTCTGCTGAGATATAATATACTTTTTTATCTCCCTGGATTTCAGGTGCTATCGCTATTTCCTCCTTGGTCAATTCTAAAATAGCCTTATATAAATCTGCATCCGCGCATTCACTGATTGATTTTTGAAAGTTTTTACTTGTAATTGCTTCAAGTCTTTCACTTAACTGTGAATTCATAATGTCTCTTTGTACCGACTGTAGTGTTTTATTTAATGTCATCATTCATTTCCTTTCTTGGTTCGTGTCGTGGTTTCCTATCATTTTTCCCTATCATAGTTCTGATCATAGTTCGCATTGTAAATCTAATCATTCATAATCCGGATAGTATCAATCTAGCATAGGAAAACGTTTTCCGCAACCCTCTTTTTCACAAAATATGTTTTTGTTAGGATTGCATAATAATACTGATATTATCCATATATTTTCAATTTATTTTTATTCATTCTACACAAATTGTGGTCATTCTGTTAACGTATAATTTCCAAATATTGCATGCGTACAATTTCATAATCCAAAATCACTCTCTGTCCATTTTCTTCATGATAAAGCCGGTCAAGTTCATTCATTGCCTCTGCTGCCACCCGATAAAAATTCTGGGAAATTGTATTCATCTGCTTGCCTACATATCCCATCAGTATAATCCCATCAAATCCGCATACCGGTCTAAAAATGTCCATCTCAGTCAGCGCATTCATGGCACCGATTGCCATCAGGTCAGATGCGCAGACAACTGCATCCTTATTTTTCGCATATTTAAACGTAATTTCTCTTGCTGTTTTCTCACTGAACGCCCCATCCCGTAGAAGCACGGTGAGCTTCAGATCCTGAGCAAGACGCTTGATGCCCTTAATTCTTTCATCCGTTACATATCCATTTCTCTTTCCTGCAATGTAGAGTATCCGCTTGCAGGAATTTTCCACAATAGTCTTTTTGGCAACATCATATTGTGCCTGTTCATGGTCAATCCCGACAGATGACGTACTTTCATTGGTGAAGGGCGCATCAATGACTACGCACTTAAAAACCCGCGATTCGATCAGCTGGTGAAGATTCTTCGACTCTTTTGTAATTCCACAGATCAGAATACCTGTGATCCCCTGTGACTGCAGATACCTTGTGATTTCTTCCGGTGTCAAATGACTGATCATCGAAAAGAAAATCGTGATAATCTCTATATTCAGCAGCTGCGCCTGATGCAGTGCACCTGATAAATACTGCATCGTAATCTCATCGATCGCCTGTGTCTGCATATTCAGACTGATAATAATAGCTGCACGTCCCACCTGTTTTGAGGAAAGTGCAGCTGCTATTGTATTTGGCACATAATTAAGTGCATGAATAGATTCACGCACTTTATTCTTAGTTTGTTCACTTACATATGGATAATTGTTGAGCACCTTTGATACGGTCGATATCGCGACTCCTGCGTGCTCAGCTACGTCTTTGATTGAAACCATATTAATATACCCTGACGATAAAATTCTCTTTACGTGGAATTGGCTCCGGATACTCACAGTCACGATATCCAAGGATACAGTTTCCAACACCTACGTAGTTATCATTCAGACCCCATTCATAAAGGAAATCGCGTCCCTGTGCGCTTTCAAACACTTCCTTTGCACGGTGGATCCAACAGGAATCTACTCCAAGTGCATGCGCAGCATTCATCAGATTTCCAATAACAAGACTGCCATCCTCGATGCAGGTAGAACGATTCTTATCAGCAAGAACAGCAATCACCGTTGGTGCTCCGTAAAACGGATCTATATTTTTATTTCCCATTACAATGGCATTGAGCTTTGACAATTGCTCAATGACTTGTTTATTTTGTATGACGATCATCGTAACAGGCTGAGCGCCCATTCCTGAAGGTGCATATTCGCCAGCTAACAGTATTTCCTGCAGCTGTTCCTCTCTGATCTGCTGATCACGATATTTTCTTATGCTTCT
>JAAYYM010000414.1 GCA_012515365.1 Clostridia bacterium | reverse complement strand
GCTTTCTATTTTTTCTATTTATTTTCCTACAAAAACTTTACCCTACGATGCGTTAAAGTGCAAAACTTTAACGCGATAAACTATGTGATAATAACCATGCATTTGTGAATATTTTAGCACGATAATGGAAAAACAACGATAAAATCAAAAAATGAATAGTTCAATCTGTATAATTAACTTGCAATTTCAAGCATAGTTTATTACAATATTCACAAGGGCCTTGCTTGTCTGGGTCAAATAAAATCGGCATAACGCTAAAACACTAAAATGTATTGGAGGACACAAGTATGAATGTTTACACAACGGATAAGATTCGCAACGTAGTGCTTCTTGGACATGGAGGAGCAGGTAAGACTAGTTTGGTAGAAGCAATGGCATATCTTTCAGGAATCACCACACGTATGGGTAAAATTTCGGATGGCAATACGATCAGTGATTATGATAAAGAAGAACAGAAGAGAAAATTCTCAATTTCCACATCTTTGGTTCCAATCGAATGGGAAGGAAATAAGATTAATATATTAGATGCACCGGGATATTTTGATTTTGTAGGTGAAGTAGAGGAAGCGGTTGCAGCAGCAGCAGGCGCAATCATAGTTGTATCGGGTAAGGCCGGCATTGAGGTAGGAACAGAAAAAGCATGGGAATTATGTGAAAAATACAAACTTCCGAGAATGTTTTTTGTTACAGATATGGACGTTGATAATGCAAGTTATCGTCAGGTAGTAGAGGATCTGACAGCACGTTATGGAAAGAAAATCGCACCGTTCCATTTACCAATCAGAGAAAATGAGAAGTTCGTAGGCTACGTAAATGTAGTCAGTGAGACTGGTAATCGATGGAATGACAAAGGCGAAGTTGTACCATGTGACATTCCATCTTATTCAGAACCAAATCTGCAAATCTGCAGAGATGCATTGATGGAAGCTGTAGCAGAGACCAGTGAAGACTTTATGGAACGTTATTTTGGTGGAGAGACTTTCTCAGAGGCAGAAATTCGTTCAGCTCTTCGTGTCAGCGTATTTGATGGAAGTATCGTACCGATTTCCATGGGATCTAACATACTTTGTCAGGGTATCTTTACTTTGATTGATGATATCATTAAATATTTCCCTAGTCCTGATATGAGAAAAGTTGCCGGTATCAATTTAAAAACAAATGAGATCTTTGAGGCAAACTATGATTTTTCTAAATCAAAATCAGCCTATATTTTTAAAACGATTGTTGATCCGTTCATTGGTAAATATTCTTTAATCAAGGTATGTTCAGGTGTTTTGAAATCCGATGATCTTCTATATAACGAAGATAAGGATATTGAAGAGAAAATTTCAAAGCTTTATGTACTGCAGGGGAACAAGCCTATTGAAGTAAAAGAGCTGCATGCAGGTGATATAGGTGCTATTGCAAAGCTGAGTGGAGCCAGAACGGGTGATACATTATCCACAAAAGCAGCACCTGTCAAATATGCGATGATCGATATCAGCAAGCCTTATACTTGTCTGAGATATAAAGCAAAGAACAAAGCAGATATTGACAAAATATCAGGTGCACTTACGAAGATGATGACAGAAGATATTACTCTTAAAAATGTAAATGATGCAGAAAATAAGCAGACGCTTCTATATGGTATGGGTGATCAGCATCTGGAGGTAGTAGCAAGCAAGCTT
>JAAYYM010000413.1 GCA_012515365.1 Clostridia bacterium | reverse complement strand
GAACCAACCGGAGAATTAGATCCTGTCAGCTCGAAACAGATTTTTGAGGTACTGGCGCGATTGAACAAGGATTATGGTATGACAATCGTTATTGTCGAGCAGAAGGTCATGCTGCTGGCTGAATATGTGAAACGTCTGATTGTAATGGAAGAGGGAAAAATCTTTCGAGATGGACCGGTCCGAACAGTCTTTGCAGAACAAAAAGCCTTAGAGGACATCGGAGTACACGTGCCACGAGTCATCAGTCTTCATGGAAAACTCAGTCATCGATATGGTTACAGCAAGGAAGTTACATTGACCGTGGCAGAGGCAAAAAGAATGGTAGAGGAGGTTTTACAGGATGTTAAAATTTGATCAGGTTTCCTTTTCCTATGGGAGAGAAGAAATAATTTCAGATGTATCCTTTCATATCAAGAAGGGCGAATTTGTTGCTTTGATAGGCGAGAATGGTGCAGGAAAATCTACGCTGAGCAAGCTGTGTATCGGTTTACTAAAGCCTGTCAAGGGCTCAGTCAGTATCTGCGATATGGATACTTTAAAGACGAGGTCCTCGCAGATTGCCAGGCATGCAGGCTACCTGTTTCAGAATCCGGACAGACAAATCTGTCAGAAAAGTGTGTATGATGAAATTATGTTTGGACTGGAATACACGATAGCTGACGAGGCGACACGAAAGAGCTACTGCCAAGAGACGATTGAACGCTTTGACTTTGATGCTAAAGCGGACCCGTTTCATTTGAGCAGGGGCGAGAGACAGCGTTTGGCATTGGCATCGATACTTGCGATTCATCCTGAGTTTTTGTTGCTTGACGAGCCGACTACAGGACTGGACTATCGGGAATGTATGCAGATGCTTCAGATGATCGAAGAATTACATCACGCAGGAACGACTATTTTGATGATTACTCATGACATGGAGCTTGTGCAGGACTTTGCCCAGCGTGTGCTTGTGATGTCAGAAGGACGGTTAATTGGAAATGGAGTGGCTGCCGCTATCATGCAGAATGAGTCGTTATTGAATCGGGCGAGTGTGACTGCTGGACAGATCCAGCAGCTTGCCACAGCCCTTGGTGATGACTTTATAGGTGCTGCTTCGGTGGAAACGATGCTTGAGCGATTGCAGTATTTGAAAAGAAGGAGGGCATAAGCATGGGTGGATTTTTAGATTTTATTCCGGGAACTTCGATTATTCACAGGCTCAATCCTTTGACAAAATTGCTTGCAGCCTTCGTATTATGTGCCTCCTGTTTTATCAGCGATAACGGAATTTTTGTACTGGGTATCATTGTTTTAAATCTGCTGTTTGCATTAATTGCAGGGAAAGAGGCATGTCATCGCTCTCTTCGCATGCTGAATGCTTTACTCAAATTCTCAATTCTTCTATTTATTATTCAGCTTTTGTGCGTGAGAAGTGGTAATGTGTTGGTAAATCTTCCTCTTAATTTGTGTATTACGGATGAGGGACTGCAGTTTTCAACATTGTTTGTACTTCGTCTCTTAGCAGCGACCATGCCTTTGGGATTAATGCTTTCAGTGACGACCATGGGAGATTTATCAAATGTACTAGTGGAAAAGCTGCATGTTCCGTATAAATATGCCTTTTCACTGACCACCGCGATTCGCTTCATTCCCTTGTTTTCACAGGAGATGGCAGGCATCATGGAAGCGCAGACTGCAAGAGGTGTGGAATTTGACACAAAGAATTTCTTCAAGAAAATCAAACTTCTTTTGCCATTATGTGTTCCGCTTTTATTAAGCTCAGTCAGAAAGATTGATTCAGCAGCAATCGCCGCTCAACTAAGAGGCTTCCACTGCCGCACCGGCAAATGTGCCTATAAACAGTATCGCTTTTGCATGGCGGATGGAATCACAGCGTTGATTATGGCCGGGATTGTAGTTACTGCGTTTTTTTGAGGTAAACATCGGGTTTATATAAAATGCAAAATTATCGATAATCGATAAAAAAATATTGACAAACAAGAAATTGTGTGATATAAGTATAATAAATTACATCCAATTGTATTTACTTGCATTAAATAAAACTGATCAGTTTAACTTAAGGAGGAATTGTCATTGAATGAGCAGAATGGATTAAAACATATGGAACATAAGCAAACAAGAAAGCTGATTCATATTACGAAGTTCTGTTTGGATTTTATGTTTTATTCAGG
>JAAYYM010000412.1 GCA_012515365.1 Clostridia bacterium | reverse complement strand
TCCACCACCAACAGTAGTGGTTCAGATCACGAATACAGAAGAGTTTCTTGCTTTTGCGAAAAACTGTTCACTTGACAGCTGGTCACAGGATAAACTGGTGTATCTGAAAACGGATCTTAATCTGGCTTCAGTTGAATTTGATACAATTCCAACGTTTGGTGGATATTTTTATGGAGAGGGACATACCATTACCGGTCTTTACATGAAAACAGAGGGCTCCAATGTCGGCTTATTCAAATACATACAAGCAAGTGGACGAGTGGAAAATCTGAGGCTGGAGGGCGAACTTAGTCCGATCGGTACACAAAATGTGATAGGTGGTATTGCTGCTAAAAATGACGGTTCTATCTACCATTGTTCTTTTAAGGGGATAGTGGATGGAAATGAAATGATCGGTGGGATCGCCGGAATCAATGGCATGACAGGATTGATTTTAAGCTGTAATGCAGAGGGCAGCATGCAGGGGAGACATATGGTAGGCGGAATCGCAGGTGAAAATCTGGGCGTGATCCGTAATTGTTCCAATAAAGCAAAAATAAATACAGAAACTGAAGAGAATAAATTGAGTCTGGCGGATATTAATTTAGAGAATATTACTTCGTTTTCTACAATGGAGGCTTCCGATGTTACCGATATAGGAGGTATCACAGGTTATTCCATCGGTGAAATCTACAGCTGTAGCAATGATGGTGTCGTAGGCTATCCTCATGTGGGGTATAACATTGGGGGGATTGCCGGAAGACAAAGTGGCTACATGGATGATTGCACAAATTATGGGGCGATTTATGGCAGGAAGGACGCAGGCGGTGTTGTAGGCCAGATGGAGCCATATGGAATCTGGAATTATTCCGAGTCAACTGTAGCGAAGCTGCAGACAGAGATTTCTGTGCTTCATTCTATGATCGGGAATACACTGGATGATGCCGATGAAACGTCTTCGCTTGTGACCAATCAGCTGAATGTGATTGATGTGCATGCAGATGCTGCCAAAACAGCTGCTGATTCATTGGCAGATCAAACAGGTACGCTGATCAATGAAAATGTAAAGTCAGTGAATGAACTGAGTAATCGTATTCACGAGTCCATCGGAACGTTAGCACAGATTACAACTAAGGCAAGTGGGGCCTTAACCACTTCTACAAAAGCAATTGGTAATATTTACGAGTTTACGAGTAACAAGAATAATGGAATTAATAATCATTTAGATGTGGCACACCAAAAGAATAAAGAGGGTGTCGAGAAGCTGAAGCATGCGCTTGAGCAAATCAGTAATAATCAGGTCAGTGGAGGCCAGATCAGTGGTGATGTGATCAAAGAACTGACAGGGGCGGCAGATGATTTTACGCAGGCAGCCGGCGAGTTTCAGATTGCATTTGAACATACGCAGGCTTATCTACAGGATAATCCGGATTTTAAGAGCCTGATCGAGTCTTCGAAAAGTATGGCGGAGTGTACAGTTTCATTAGGCGATATGCTGATTACCTTATCTAATAAACCTAAGATCACATTTTATGGTGTGGATGATACCTATATCAATACAAGACAGGCTCTTAGCAGCTCAATGTCAGGCCTTAGCGATGGTATGAATCAGTTAAATGAGATTATTTCGGTTGAATCAGATGTGCTGATACAGGATTTTAGAGATGTCAATGACCAGCTTTTACTTGTTTTTGACCTTATGTCTAATGCGGTTTTGGATGCCAAGGATGATAATATTGAACGCCATATTGAAGATATTTCGGAGGAAGAGGCAGAGAATACCATGGAGGGAAAGGTCTGTGGATGTGGCAATCATGGATCTGTGGAGGCTGATATTAACGTGGGTGGCATCACAGGCTCTATGATGGTGGAGAATGATTATGATCTAGAGGATGATCTGAGTTTGTCCGGAAAAGTCGATACCGGTGCCAAGTACATGACGACATGTATTTTGATGAAATGTATCAACAATGGTTCTGTTGTTTCTAAAAAGAATTGTGCAGGTGGCATTGTCGGAAAGATGGAGCTTGGTTATCTTTCAAATTCGTATGGCTATGGTGCAATAAGCAGTAGTAGTGGCGATTATGTGGGTGGCATAGCCGGATATTGCGAAACTACGATCAATTCCTGCTGGTCAAAAGTAAATTTAAGTGGTGGAAATGATATTGGCGGTATAGCCGGATATACAAATGGTATTCTTAAAAACAATTATTCTCTGATCCAAATCAGAGACGGAAAAGAATATCTGGGTGCTATCGCAGGCTGTAGTGAGGGTACTCTTATTGGCAATTATTTTGTACATGATGAGCTTGCCGGGGTTGATAAAATCAGCTTGAAAGGAAAAGCAGAGCCTGTTTCTTATGAACAACTGCTGGCTGCACCAATGTGTCCGATGCCGTTTTCTGTTATGAGAGTTCAGTTCATCGTAGATGATGAAGTGATTAAAGAGCTGTCAACCGGATATGGGGAGAGCCTGAATCCGGCAGACATTCCTTTGGTGCCAAAGAGAGAGAATGCTCAGGGAAGCTGGAGTGATGAAGATTTTGAGTCTCTTACTTATGACAAGCAGATAGAAGCTGTGTATAAAGAATACGTCACAACACTTGCCGGAATTCAAATGCGTGATCAGGACAAGCCGGTGATTTTAGTGGAGGGACAGTTCCATGAAAAAGATGAGTTGATCGTGGATCAGATACGGAATGAGAAAGATCTGTATGCCGGACAAATGGAACGCTGGCATCTGGTCATCCCTAATGATGGTTTGAAAGAGCATATGATCAGATATCGTGCACCTGACAGTGAAAAGAATCAAGAGTTTGCGTTTTACCTTGGTAAGGACAATACTTTTAGAAAATGTGATGCTACACTCAGTGGAAGCTATCTGTTGATTCAGACTGATCAGAATGATATTGAGTTGATCATAGTGAGAGAGAAGCATTTCCCAATCGGATATGTAATCGCCATTATTTTATGTTTGATATGTTTCGCGTTATTATTGATTTATTTGCATAAAACAAAGAATCACAGACATAAAATAAGAGCAGAAAAGAAAATTGAAAAAGAACGAGAGAACAAATTGGAAATTGAGGCAGTGGATTGACTTTCGGTTTGAAATGTAATACAATGGACATAACAACCGGGGCTTGTACCGGTTTCGACGGGGGTTTGGAAATCAGAATAGCCATCTGCGGTTCGGTTCCGCATTAAACAGCCGAAACTAAAATTAAACGCAAACAATAGAACAGCGTTAGCAGCAGCCTAGTCTGCGCTTGTCGGCTCTGAATTACTCGCGATTCGGAATCCCGGCATCAAACTTGCGAGGCACTTTGTTCCCAAAGCTTTGAGGGAATAAAAGAACTTATGAAGCTACTAAAGTGTAGAGCCTGTCATTAGGCGTTACATGGAGGGAATGTCAAATTAATGACTGTGATGGAAGAAGTTTTGATGAAAGGGCTTTCGGACGCGGGTTCAACTCCCGCCAGGTCCACTTAAAATGTCATTTACCAGACATAAAAAAATAAATCGATTATAATCGATTTATTTTTTTTACAAAAACATCAGCATTGGACTAGAACATCAGCTTAAAATACCCGAGGCATAGGGCGACTGTACAGAGCAGATAGAGAAGCGCTTCATTGAGCAGTTTCCCTTTTGCAGCGTAGATCATGTTGATTATGCCCAGTATGGCGATTATAATGAGCATGATCAGACTTGTGAACATGCCACATATATAATAATACTCGAACATTGTCAGAATTGCGGCTATAATAAACAAGGTATTCCATATTTTTTTCATAGTAGTTATCTCCTTATGGACTTTATTATACACATATATTAGTTTTATAGCATTAAAATTTTATGTGTTACCAATTAATTATAGTCAGAATAAAACGGCTGGCTAAAAACGCGATGAACATAGAATGAATATAGGGTGAACATAGAATGAAGACAGAACGATTATTGGAAATTATTTTTATTTTACTTGAGAAGAAGGTTGTAACGGCGAAGGAATTGGCTGATCGTTTTCAGGTGTCTCAAAGAACCATATATCGAGATTTGATAGCATTGTCTGCTTCCGGAATCCCTGTTTATACGGAGCAGGGAAGAAATGGTGGCATTCATCTGATCGAAGAATATGCGCTGAATAAGACTTTGCTGACGGACACCGAGCAGTCTCAGATCGTTATGGCGTTGCAGAGTATGCGGGCAATCGGACAAGATGATATGTCGACTTCATTGTCAAAAGTGAAGGGAATCTTTCAAAGAGATTTTGATGATTGGATTGAAATTGATTTTTCCGGATGGAGCTATAGTAACATTGAACAACAGATGTTTCAGATCATTAAGGAATCCATCCTGCATGCACAGGTGCTTGAATTTGAGTATTCCAGTCTGAAAGGTGAAACGATTACAAGAGAAGTAGAACCTTATAAACTGGTATTTAAAGGAAGGAACTGGTATTTATCTGCATTTTGTCTGCATAAAAAAGAGTTTAGATTTTTCAAGCTGATCCGGATGCGAAATCCACGCATCAAGCAGGAAAAGGTTGACCGTACACACTTTGTCATATACGAAAACAAAAAAACTGAAGAATACAGCCCAAAGATGA
>JAAYYM010000411.1 GCA_012515365.1 Clostridia bacterium | reverse complement strand
AATATAGTGCCGGATACGGCAATGGGTTCGTAACAAGGATGTGTAACATCCTTTGGACACACTAAGTGTCCACTCACTTATCTACTACTTCCACCTCTTTCCCTAATCCTATAAGAGAGGAGAAAGCACTATACAAAGAAATTCATTTATTCAGATGAGCAAGCTCCACAATGTCAGAGGCAGGATTACCTATATATCCAGCCATGCCAAACAGGAAAATCTGTATGCGGTATATGAAACCACCGACAGATCATACTGGACGGAGCTTGCAAGATACAACCAACAGGAATTTCTAAAAAGCGGTACAGATGGGAAATGTATCGAAGCAAGGGAGCTGATTATAGCTTTACCGGAATCGTTTCCTGACCTATATTATCCCGACAAACTGTTACAGCTATTTACCAACCGCTTTAAAGAAAAATATGGTGTGGAGTGTGTATCAGCCCTGCACCATAACAAACGAAAAACCAACTATCATATCCATCTCATCTTTTCCGAAAGGGAGCTGTTACTGGAACCCATAGAAAAGATTGCTACACGCAATATGTTCTACAATGAACAGGGTAAGCATGTACGCACCAAAAAAGAGATACTGGACGATAATGGAGATGTCCGTAAGGGCTGTAAGATTATCAAAAAGGGCGAAGTTTATGAGCGAATCCCATTTACCATTAAAAACCCGCTGTTCAAGCAGGAATCCTTTGTAGATGAGGCAAAACGCTTTTATACTGACCTTATCAATCTTCTGATAGAGGATGATAAAGACAAACTCCATGTATTTGATAAAAACGGATTGTATCTTGCCACCAAGAAAATCGGCAAGAATAATCCCAAAGCCGAACAGATAAAGGCAGATAATGATTTGCGTATGCAATGGAATCATGAGGTAGACCGTGCCTTAGTTAGCCAAGTGCCGGAGGATGAGATACGACAGATAAAGCAGAAATGGATTACGGAGCGTATCCGGTTATCCATTGATGTATTCGGCAAGTGTCCCGAAAAGCTGGCTGGCATTATCACAACAGCCACATCAAAACTTGCTCTTCTGATTTCCAAGGTACTGACTACTGCAAGGGAACTGAAAAACAAGTTGTTCCACGATGCTCTTGAAAAAGAGTATGGCACCAAGGCTACTGTAAAAGTTGATACCATCACAAATGTTGAAGCAACTCCGGTTACGGAAGTAGCCAAGGAACCCGAACCTCTAAAAGTTACAGTGACCACAACTGTTCAGGAAGCAGAGGTTGTAGAGCAGTCTAAGCCACAGATACCTCCAAGACCAGTTATGCCACCGGAGGCAGCTGATTTTCCAAAACTTCAAAAGATTAAGGCTACTCTTGACAAACACAATCACCTTATCTTTGAAGCAGAGAGCGAACGGAACAAACTGGAGATTGAATTAAGTGATTTAAAGGGACTTGCAAGACTTACCAAGAAAAAGGAACTTGAAAGCAAGATTTCCGCTAAGAATGAGGAAATCCGTACCCTCAAAGCTGGATTGTCCAATATCGTCAAACAGCATGGATTTGCAACGGTACAGGACTTCTACACAGCATTTTACACCGCACAGCGTGCCACAGACGCATACAAAAAAGCATATGCCAAGTGGGAAGAAGCCTACAGAGAGAAAACCACTCCGAAAGCAGAAACCATACACGAAAAGATACAGCGGTATCAAGAAAAAGCTGACAGGCAGAATGCCAACCGTTCTTACCAAAGCAGAGATAAAGGGGCGAGATGAACGCCCCTAATATTTCATTACTCTTGCATCGCATTCTTTATTTCTTTTATATAATCAGAGACATATAAAACTGAATCTTTCCCATGTTCTCCGATTAATCTCACAATAGCCGAACCCACAATGACACCATCTGCAATCCCTGCCATCTTCTTAGCCTGTTCCGGTGTCGAAATGCCAAAGCCTATGGCACATGGAATGTCTGTATTCTCACGAACCACCTTCACTATGGATGAAAGGTCTGTGGTAATCTCACTTCTTGTTCCGGTCACGCCAAGACTTGATACGATATACAAAAAACCTTCTGCCTCACATGCTATCATGGCAATTCTTTTATCAGAAGTCGGTGCAATCAAAGAAATCAAAGCTACATCATGCTGCTTACAAAGTGGCGCAAATTCCTCCTTTTCCTCAAAAGGCAAATCCGGCAAAATGATTCCATCAATCCCGATTTCCTGACAGGTACGGATAAAAACCTCCGCACCATAGGAAAACACCACATTGGCATAAGTCATAAACACCAATGGGACGGTTATATCCTTTCTAAGTTCACGTACAAACGCAAATATCTTATCGGTAGTTATGCCACCTTGTAAGGCTCTAAGATTTGCCCCCTGAATAACCGGTCCCTCTGCTGTAGGGTCAGAGAATGGGATGCCAAGCTCCACTAAATCAGCACCATTCTCCACGGCAGCTCTTACCAGCTTTCCTGTGGTTTCAAGGTCCGGATCCCCACAGGTGATAAAGGGGATAAATGCTTTCCCCTTTGCAAAGGCTTCTCTTATTCTGTCTTTCCCTGTCCTATTCATAGATATCCTCCCCTCTGTATCTGGCAATGGCTGCACAATCCTTATCACCTCTGCCGGAAATGGTAATCACAATTACTTTATCCTTTTCTATGGTTGGTGCCAGCTTCATGGCATATGCCACTGCATGGGCAGATTCAATGGCAGGAATAATTCCTTCCGTTCTGGATAAAAATTCAAAGGCTTCTACTGCCTCCTCATCCGTAACAGGCACATACTCTGCCCTGCCCATGTCATGGAGATTGGCATGTTCCGGTCCTATACCGGGATAATCCAGTCCTGCGGAAATAGAATATACCGGAGCTATCTGACCATATTTGTCCTGACAGAAATAGGATTTCATTCCATGAAAAATGCCCAGCCTTCCTGTGTTTATGGTAGCCGCTGTTTCAAAGGTGTCAATACCTCTGCCTGCCGCCTCACAGCCTATGAGCCTTACCTCTGTATCGTCAATAAAGTGATAAAAGCTTCCTATGGCATTGGAACCGCCACCCACACAGGCAATGACCGCATCCGGCAATCTGCCTTCCTTTTGCAGTATCTGTTCCTTTATTTCCTTGGAAATCACTGCCTGAAAATCTCTCACAATAGTTGGAAACGGATGAGGTCCCATAACAGAACCAAGACAGTAATGGGTATCCTCTATTCTGGAGGTCCACTCCCTCATAGCTTCCGATACCGCATCCTTTAAGGTGGCTGTTCCGCTAGTTACAGGAACCACTTCTGCACCCAAAAGTCTCATACGGTATACATTTAACGCCTGCCGTTTTGTATCCTCTTCTCCCATAAATACCACACATTCCATATCAAGGAGTGCCGCTGCTGTGGCAGTTGCCACTCCATGCTGGCCTGCTCCGGTTTCTGCAATCAGTCTGGTTTTCCCCATCTTTTTTGCCAGAAGAGCCTGCCCGAGTACATTGTTGATTTTATGGGAGCCGGTATGGTTTAAATCCTCACGCTTTAAGTAAATTTTTGCACCGCCCAGAGCCTTTGTCAACTTTCCTGCAAAGTAGAGCCCTGACGGTCTCCCCGCATATTCATTTAATAATTCAGTCAATTCCCGGTTGAATTCCGGATCGTTTTTATAATGGTTATACGCTTCCTCCAATTCTATCACTGCATTCATTAAGGTTTCCGGTATATATTGTCCTCCATGCACACCGAATCGTCCATTTTTATCTGCCATTATGAATCTCCTTTCCTCTGACAGCTTCCACAAAGGCTGTCATTTTCTCTTTTTCCTTCACGCCTGCCTTTTCCAAAGAAGAACTTGCATCTACACCATAAGGCTGCAGCCTTTCTATGGCATCTGCCACATTTTCCGGTGTCAGTCCCCCTGCCAAAAAATAAGGTCTTTTCATATCCTGCAACAGAGTCCAGTCAAAAGTTTCTCCGCATCCGGCTCCGGCATCCAAAAGCACCATATCGGCACTGCTTTCCCCGGCTCTTTTCACATCTTCCGCAGAACTAACACGGAATGCCTGAAAAACAGGAACCCTTATCCGCCTTTTCAGCCGACTCAGATAGGCTTCGTCCTCACTTCCGTGAAGCTGTACCACATCTATTACTCCCAGCTCTGCCATTCCCGCTATTACTTCCACATCAGCATCCACAAATACTCCTACCGCTTTGATGGTCGGGTCAAGCATTGCTTTCAATTTCCCTGCTTCTCCCGGTGTCACATAACGCTTGCTCTTTTTTGCAAATACAAAGCCGATATAATCCGGTTTCAATTCATTTGCCCATTCTATGTCGCAGGCTCGTCTTAATCCGCACAGCTTTATTTTTGTCATAGACATCCTCGCAATTCCTGAAGCTTTGCTTTTTTGTCCGTAGCTTTCATTAATGTCTCACCAATCAGCACCGCATCTACACCTATCTCCTGCAATGCCTCTATATCTTCCCTTGACTTCACACCGCTCTCGGCCACAAACAGAATTCCCTCCGGTACAAGACTTCGCAGCTTCTTACTGTTGTTCGTATCCACAGTAAAGTCCTTTAAATTCCGGTTATTCACACCGATAATTCTCGCTCCGGCATTGATAGCTGTCTTTACCTCCTGCTCGTTATGAACCTCCACTAATGCAGAAATTCCGAGACTATCGCATACCCTGATATAATCTGCTATTTCTTCTATGGAAAGAATCGAACAGATTAGAAGTACCGCAGAGGCTCCAAGAAGCTTTGCTTCGTAAATCATGTATTCATCCACCGTAAAATCTTTTCTCAAGCAGGGCACAGCTACATTTTGGGCAATCTCCGTTAAATATTCATTCTTACCAAGAAACCACTTTGGCTCCGTGAGAACAGAAATGCAGTCTGCCCTGGCTTCCTCATACTCCTTTGCGATTTCCACATAAGGAAAGTCCTCTGCAATCAATCCCTTGGAGGGAGAAGCCTTTTTGCACTCACAGATAAAAGAAATTCCCGGCTTTTTCAGTGCCTTTTCAAAGGCAAAATCACCTTTCGGCAACGCATTTGCAAGCCTTTTAATTTCTTCCAATGAAGTATTCTCTTTTGCCAGTGCCACTCGCTCCCTTGCGTGTTTTGCCAACTGCTCCAAAATGGTCATGATTCCACCTCCGGACGATTACTTACCTCAATCAATTGATTCAGTGTCTCAAGAGCCTTACCGGAATCAATGAGGCTTGCTGCAAGAGCAATGCCCTCCTTCATGCTTTCTGCCTTTCCGCCAATATAAAGGGCTGCTCCGGCATTTAATAACACAGCATTTCTCTTATGTCCTTTTTCCCCCTGCAAAATAGCAAGGGTAAGCTTTGCATTTTCCTGCGGTGTACCACCCTTTAAATCCTCTTTGGTACAACGCTCAAAGCCAAACTCCTCCGGCGTAATTACGGAAGTCTTAAACCATCCGTCACGAATTTCGCAGATAGTCGTAGGTGCGCTCAATGAAATTTCATCCAGCTTATCCTGACCATATACCACCATACCTCTCTTAATACCAAGGTTAATGAGTACTTGCGCCAGCGGCTCCACAAGATAATCATCATATACTCCCAGAAGCTGCATGGATGGTGTTCCCGGATTCGTCAATGGTCCTAGAATATTAAACACAGTCCGAAAGCCTAACTCCTTGCGGATGGCTCCCACATATTTCATGGAAGTATGGTATTTCTGTGCAAAAAAGAAACACATTCCTACTTCCTTTAGCAGTTCCTTACACTTTTTGGGGCTTTGATTGATATTCACCCCAAGTGCCTCCAGACAGTCAGCAGTTCCACACTGGGAAGATGCAGCACGGTTTCCATGCTTTGCCACCTTCATACCTCCGGCTGCTGCCACAAGAGCAGAGGTTGTGGATATGTTAAAGCTGTGTGCATTGTCCCCACCTGTGCCTACAATTTCAAACAGTTCCATATCCGTTTCTACCTTTGTTGCGTGTGCACGCATTGCTGCTGCACAGCCTGCAATCTCATCCGTTGTTTCTGCTCTGGCACTCTTGGTAGAAAGTGCTGCTAAAAAAGCTGCATTCTGCGTCGGTGTAGTTTCCCCGCTCATTATCTCATTCATTACGGTATATGCCTCATCATAGGTTAGGTCTTCTTTGTTTACGATTTTTACGATTGCTTCTTTAATCATGGCTTACATCTCCTTTATAAAATTTTCAAGCATTGTCTTTCCGTCCGGTGTCATAATGGATTCCGGATGAAACTGTACTCCATACACCGGATATTCACTGTGTTGAACCGCCATCACCTCTCCATCTTTGGTACATGCAGTAATGAGCAGTTCCTCCGGTATGGTATCCTTCTCTGCTGCAAGAGAATGATATCTTGCCACAAGTGTCATTTTCGGGCAGCTGTGAAACAGCAGGCATTCCGTATCCAGCTCTGCTTCTGACTGCTTTCCGTGCATCAGCTCCTTTGCATAAGTTACGGTAGCTCCGAAGGCTGCACAGATTGCCTGATGCCCAAGGCAGACACCCAGAATCGGTATTTCTTTCCCAAGTGTTTTTACCACCTCAATAATGTTTCCGGCATCCTCCGGTCTGCCCGGTCCCGGTGAAAGGATAATCCGTTTCGGCTTTAATTCTCTTATTTCCTCTACCATCATCTCATCATTTCGTTTTACCCTTATGTCCGGTTCTATCTCTCCAATGAGCTGATACAGGTTATAGGAGAAGCTGTCATAATTGTCTATCAATAAAATCATACCATTTCCTCCTCTGCTAGTTTCAGTGCATTTACAACTGCTTTCGCCTTATTAATACATTCCTCATATTCCTTTTCCGGTACGGAGTCTGCCACGATTCCTGCTCCGCTTCTCACAAACACCTTTCCGTTTTTCTTGTAGGCAATGCGGATGGCAATACAGGTATCCATGTTGCCGGTAAAGTCGATATAACCGATAGCGCCGCCATAAATACCACGCTTATTATTTTCTAATTCTCCAATGAGCTGACAGGCACGAATCTTTGGTGCCCCAGATAGAGTTCCTGCGGGAAGTACCGCTTCTATGGCATCCAGTCCGTCAAATCCCTCCTTAATTTCTCCACGCACGGTTGAACCGATATGCATGACATGGGAATAACGTTCAATGGAGTGAAGTTTTTCCACCTGCACTGTACCAAATTTACTTATCTTTCCAAGGTCATTTCTTCCGAGGTCCACCAGCATATTATGTTCTGCCAGCTCCTTTTCGTCCGCAAGAAGCTCTCTTTCCAATGCCTTATCCTCGTCCTCCGCCTTTCCCCTTGGTCTAGTTCCTGCAAGCGGAAAGGTATGAAGCACACCGTTTTCCAGCTTCACAAGAGTTTCCGGGGAAGCTCCTGCCACCTCTACATCCGTCCCCGAAAAATAGAACATATAGGGTGATGGATTAATGGTTCGAAGTACACGGTAGGTATTTAACAGACTTCCTTCAAAGGGCGCACTGAGACGATTGGATAAGACAATCTGAAAAATATCGCCTTCATGAATATGGTGCTTTGCCTTTTCCACCATGGCACAATACGTTTTCTTATCAAATAATGGGGTAACCTCTCCCATAAGATGTCCGGCTGTTTCCTTCTTCTCACCACTATGCAAAAGCTCCACCAGCTGCTTTAATTGCATCACTGCCCGGTTATACTCCGTTTCCGGCTCTGCAAGGGACATATTTACAATCAGAATGATTTTCTGCCTTACGTTGTCAAAAGCTATTACCTTGTCAAACAGCATTAAATCCACATCCTTGAAGCCTTCTGTATCATCTGCTCCATACCTTACCGCAGGTTCACTATATCCAAGATAATCATAAGAAAAATATCCTACCAGCCCACCTGTAAAAGATGGCAGATAATCAAACCGCGGGCTTTTGTAATCCGCCAATATCTGTCTTAGGTAATCTGACGGATGTTCCGTTTGAATCTTTAAGTTTCCTACTTTCAATTCCCCGTCCATACAGCTAATCGAAAGCTTCGGCTCAAACCCAAGAAAGGTATATCTTCCCCATTTGTCATTTGCCTGTGCAGACTCTAACATGTAACAATGCGTGGATACATTCTTTAATATCTTCATGGTTTCAATGGGTGTTATGAAGTCTGACAAAAGCTCACAGCTTATAGGTACAACATCATATTTTCCCTCTGCGGCAAGTCTTTTCACTTCATCAAGTTTTGGTAAAATGTTCATTTCTCTACCTCCTGTTCTTGTTTTGTGCAAAGAAAAACTCCTTTGACTTATTTTCTGTCAAAGGAGTTTGAAAATAAAAAACGCCCTTGACAGAATACTAGAATCTGTCAAGGACGAATACGATACTCAAACAAAAAGTAAACACTATCCGCGGTGCCACCTTGATTTACAGCAATGACGCTGTACACTTAGCAGGATACCTACATATCCCCGGCAAATGACGTCTGCCTGCAACGTCGCAGAATACTAGGTGTAAATCATTTACACTTTTGACTGCGCCCTCAGCGGTCCATTTGACAACTTGTTTCTCACCTGATTCTCAGCACCACAGGCTCTCTGTAAAGGCATCATTGCCGTTATCTCCGCTTCAACGGTTTGATTAAATATATTTAATTGTTTTGAATTATAAAACTGTTGCGTTCATTTGTCAACAACAAATTTTCGTCTTAGCATTTTCCTTATTTATCAAATTACCAAACTTCCAGACTATCAATCGCATCTACCCACGCCTGCATTTCTCCATCTAAGGAAAGCCGAACATATTCCAATGGCTCATCTATTGCTAATGCATTCAAGGAATTCTGCGAGCAAGGTGTTGTTATTAATCCGTCCTCAGCCTTATTACAATCAATCCGCAATATATAATTCTCAAATGTGGTTACATCAATACTGTTTGCCTGTGGGTTATACTCTGCGCATATTAATCTCATCTTATCTGTCCTTTCCTGTAATTGTATTAAAAGCATCTCATCCAATTCCAACTGTCATTTTTATAATTTGTTATAAGTTGTTACCAGATTTTCTTTCCCTTGTTTTTTCCCTTATGCGAGTTCGTAAATAAGGGTAAAACGATATAACACGATACAAGATGTGACGGAGAGGACACCCACGAAAACTCTAGTATTTTCAAGGGTTTGCCGAGATTTTTATAACAAGATATAACAGTTATTAAATCCCTTAAAATACCTCAAGTGAGAATTCAAATTTTCCAGTGCAAAGTCGTTATATTTTTTTGTTACATGTTTCATTTCGATTGCATTCATCCTTCTATTCCTCCTTTTGAATGATAGAAAACATCTGCGCCAGATCTTCTTCTGACAGATCACATGATCTGGAAAGCTGTAAGACAGCCCGCATATGTTCCTCAATCTGTTTTAAATATATTTCTTTGATCAGCTCCGTATCCTTCCGGGCGACATAACATCCCTTTGCAGCTACCGTATAAATAAATCCTTCCTTCTCTAATTCATCATATGCCCGCTTGGTTGTGATCACGCTGATACGCAAATCTTTAGCCAATGCCCGAATTGACGGAAGGGCATCCCCTTCCTTTAGCTCCCCGGACATAATACAGTTTTTGATTTGTTCATATATCTGCTCATAAATAGATACGCCGCTCATATTACTAATTATAATATTCAAATCCGCACCTTCCTTTTGTAGTAATTATCAGGTAATTGTGTCATTGTCCTGAGTGTTGTGTTGTGTATATATACAGTATATACAGTATGTACATATATGTCAACACTAAATTACAGGATTTGTAACAAAAGCATGTTGTTCTTCTTGCGTTTAACTATGAAATACGGTACTATAAAGGAGTTTCAATTAACACTTATAGGAAGAAAAACATGATATATCAGAAGATAATTGAAGGAAAATATGTTGATTTAAAATATGCTGATTTAGAAGATGCCGAGGCCATTTTAAAGCTTAGAAACGATCCTAACCTTTCTAAATATTTAACTAAGTTTGACAGCTCGGTGGAGCAGCAAAAGGAATGGCTTAGACAGCAGCAAAAGCAGGAGGGCGACTATTATTTTGTCATTTGGTCAAAGGATAACAGAGTAATAGGAACCATACGTGCATATCATATTGTCGGTGATGAGGGTGAAACCGGAAGTTTGGTTATGTCCGGAAATCTTTACGAGAAATACGAGGCAAAACTACTTTGTGAGGAATTTGTATTCGAGACACTACGCCTTGCAAAAACTAGAAATCGAGTGATGTACGAAAATAAAAATATAATCAACTTTGCTGAGAGTTTTGGTGTTTATTGGGATGAGCCATACGCCGATGAAAATGGTATTTGGTGGATGGAAGGACATAATGACTACGAAAATTCCAAAAAGCATCGTGAAAAAATCAAAAAAATCATTTATTCAAATGCTTCCATAAATCAATCATCTGCCACTCGTAGTTCAGAAATGTCATCTGAACATACCAGCGACAGAATATTTAGAATACTAAGCAAATCCATCAGCGGAATAGATTTTAGAGAAACCAACCTAATGAAAAATCATAAAATTGATTCCTTGATTTTGCTGAATATCATCCAGCTTATCTCCAATGAATTCTCAATTCTGATTCCTTTTGAGGAGATAACAGATTCAAATTTTCAAAGTATACAGTCCATGTCTTTGATGATGCAGCGAATCATTGACAATAAACACATATCCTCTGTACATACAGAAGAAAAAAACTATCTGCCGACAAATGATGATTATGTTTTAGAAGCGCAAGACTCACTGATACAGTATGTCAAAGAGCATGCCCGGATAAATCCAAACAAAATTGCCATATTTTCTGATCAAAAGGAGTACACATATGCCACCCTTTATCAGTATGCTCTAAAATATGGTTCTTTCTTGACTGAATGTGGTCTAAGACGAGGCGAACGAGTTGTCGTAAAAGCCATGCAGTCCATTCATTATGTGATCATTTATCTTGGTATCCATTATGCAGGTGGTGTTGTTTCAACTGTGGAATATTCATCAAATGATGATAAAATCCTTGAAATTGCTGCAGATATTGAAGCCCGATATATCATCACTGACCATAATCCCGCCAACAATAACAGTTGTTGTTTTATCAATTCAGCAACTGTATTTGAAGATTTAAAGAATACAGAAATCAAAAATCAACCATTTCCTCAGCGAGAAGACTCCGCAGACATTCTCTTCACAACCGGAACAACAGGTGCGTCAAAAGGTGTGGAATTATCGCATATGGCTGTGATCGCCGGAGCCGAAAATATTGCATATGGCTGTGAAATGTCGCGTAGTACGGTGCTTGTTGTTCCTAATCCACTTAGTCACAGCAATGCCATAAAAAATATGGCTGCCTGCCTGATTACCGGATGTTCGTTTTATCTGCTTGATGGAATTACGGATCTGAAAGCATTTTTCGAGGCATTAGACTGTACATATGGCAAGGTTGCTACCGTTTTGCCACCTGCCGCGATCAGAACCATCTTTAGACTGGCAATGGATAAGTTTAAGTCCTATAGCGGTCAATTGGATTATTTAATGGCTGCAACAGCGCCACTGCCCGAACCGGACAGAGAGACATTAAGAGAAATACTGCCTCACACAAGACTATACAATCATTATGGATGCTCCGAATCATCCTCTATTTGTATTTACGATTTTAACCAATATTCTGATTTAAAAAACTGCGTTGGTAAAGCAATGCCTCATTCACGAGTGTTCTTCGTAGACGAGGCTAAAAATGAACTAAACTCATCTGCCACTAACATAGGTTTATTAGCCGTAGAGGGGGATGCAACAATGAAAGGATATCTGAAAGCCCCCGAGCTGACTGCCGAAATCAAAAGGGATCAGATTATCTATACAAAAGATATGGGGTACATAGATGAGAATGGATTTGTCTTTATCTTAGGGCGAAATGACGATATCATCAATGTCGGCGGACTAAAGGTATCGCCTCTTGATGTGGAAGCCGCTGCCCTGTCCGATCAAGGCTGTGCCGACTGCATCTGCATCGGAGTAAATGATGAAATTACAGGTCAGGCACTCAGACTTTTAGTGGTTCCGGGGCAGACATTTGATCTGAAAAATCTGCAGAAAGTGTTAGCTGACCAGTTAGAAGGATACAAAATACCGAAACAGATAGAAATCGTAGATCAGATTGAACGTACCTATAATGGAAAGCTTAACAGAAAAGCATATCGATAACTATTTAAATCGAGATAAATAACGGGTGGTATTATGATTATTGGCGTTGGTGTTGACACAGTAGAGATTTCTAGAATCGAACAATCCATACAGATCGAGCATTTTATTCATTCCGTATTTACAGAAGGAGAAATAAAAAATGAACATGGAAATCGTGCAGAATATTACGCTACACGATTTGCATGCAAAGAAGCTGTATTTAAAGCATTAAATAGAAAACTTGATTTTCGAACAATTGAAACCTTGAATCATGAAGATGGATCTCCTTATGTCGTAAACAGATATGATGTAAAAAATATTTTGATCAGTATCACGACTGAGGCCGGACTAGCCACTGCATTTTGTGTCATAGAGAATTAAATACGAGACCTACGCCTTATCAAATCTCACATGTATTTCCGTTCCTTTTCCAACTTCACTGAGTATCTGAGCCGATGTATGATGCTTGATTAAAATGTGCTTTACAATAGCAAGTCCCAGACCAGTTCCTCCTGTTGATTTGCTACGTCCCTTATCCACACGGTAAAATCGTTCAAAAATGTGTTCCCTGTGTTCGAGCGGAATTCCAATTCCCGTATCTGTGACCACCAGTTCCACATGGTCCAGCCGATCCAGAACCTGCACCGTAACAGTTCCATTCTCACGATTATATCGAATCGCATTATCACACAAATTAGAAAGCAGCTCCTCCATCATATTTCGGTCTGCCATGATGAATGCGTTTTCTCCGGTTGCCTGAATCGTAACATGGTGTTTCTTTGCATTCATTTCAAGTGATCTCACACATTCCTTCGCCATTACAAACAAATTGATCTTTTCCGGTTCAACATCTGCTTCTCTTTGATCAAGCTCTGTTAATCGTATGATATCATTAATCAAAGTCAGCAGTCGTTCCGCATTTTTGTGAATTTCTGTTGCAAAACGCTTCTGATCCTTTTCATCAGGAACCATCCCATTTTCGATCAACTCAGCATATCCCGATATAGCAGTCAGCGGAGTTTTTAATTCGTGTGAAACATTAGCTGTAAACTGCTGGCGCATCAACGCATTTTCTGTCATCTGTTCCTGTTTCGTTGCCATAGCCTCTAAAAATGGCTTTAATTCAGGATAAATATAACCCGTTTTAATAAAATCAGCCTTTTGAAGTGCACCCTCCTCATTCGCAAGCTTCTTAAGCGGGTCGACGATTGATTTTGTAAAATAGATAGAAAGTCCTCCACAAAGTATCAGCAGAAACACTAACAAAATCACTAATAAATATACGTACTCAAACAACGAAAAGAAAATACTCTTTGTCTCTCGCGCTATCCTGAGAACACTACCATCCTCGAGCATAGATGCATAATAAAAAGTTCTTTTATTCAACGTTTCTGATTGTCTGTCTGCCTTTCCGACCTGATGCCCGAGTGCCTCCATGATCTCAGGTCGATCAATGTGGTTTGACATTGTCTGTGGATCTGCCTTGTTGTCATACAGAACAGTTCCTTCCTGATCCAGAATGGTCAGACGAATATTATCCTCATTCGCAACTTCCCCTACATGCTCCCAGCTATTATTTTCATGCATTGAGATCATGATTCTTGATAGCGTCGCAAGATCCGAAAAAGCATTTTGACGAAAGCTGTTATAGCAAAAAAGCAACATCAGCAACAGTGTAGTAACCATTGCCAGTGCCGCTATCGAAATCAATTGAGTATTAAGCTTTTTTTTCATCCAGTATGTACCCCACGTTTCTGACAGTCTGTATACGAGTACCTTCCTCGCCAAGTTTTTTTCGGAGTGTCGTTATATGCATATCGAGCGTTCTGGATTCTCCCTCAAAATCAGTTCCCCAGACGATGTCCAGAATGCGCTCACGTGTAACTACTGAATGCTCATGGAGCATCAAAAGCTTCAACAACTCATATTCTTTATAAGTAAGCTCGATCTGCTCTCCTGATAAAAACACCTTATGCTTTTCTTCATCCAGGCAGACGGCACCCGAATTCAGTATTTTTTCTTTTGTTTCTTTATTGCTGCGCCGAAGAAGTGCCTTCACTCTGGAAATCAGTTCCATAATGCCAAATGGTTTGGTCAGATAATCATCCGCTCCCTGATCAAGCCCCTTGACTTTATCCATCTCTGTTCCCTTAGCTGTTACCATGATCACAGGGATTTCCTGCGTTTTTGTAGACTTACGCAGGCGCTCCACGATCTCAAGTCCGTCTATATCAGGTAACATGATGTCCAGTATGATCAAATCCGGAATCATTTTTGTTAATGCCTCAAAGAAAGACTCTGCCATTTCGAATTCCTCAATCTCATAGCCGGAATTCCTTAATGCAAAACACTCAATTTCTCTGATATTCTTATCGTCTTCAACTAAATAGATCAACGCCATAGTTTATTCTTCCCGTATCCTTTTTATAAAACTGTCACAGTATATAAGCCTATTGACTCATTGAGATTATTATATCAGTTAATTTCCATTATAACAATCTGTTATCTCTCATGTTTCCTGTTTCCTGAAAAATCTCCCACTCACCAATATTAACTGCATGATCACCGATCTTTTCGGGAGTTTGACAGTTGAATAAAGAAAAAACTGGTCGCAGGTCGCATAAAACCTGCTTTTTTTGTGTCAATTTATTTGCTTTTAGGTATGTTATTTT
>JAAYYM010000410.1 GCA_012515365.1 Clostridia bacterium | reverse complement strand
CTACAGAAAAATCGCGAAAGAGCATTACAAGAACAGCTTGATCATTTAAGCTTTGTGGCTTATGGCGGAATTACATTTCCATTTGAAGATCATTGTTTTGATCTTGTTATCACACGATATGCGCTTCATCATTTTCCGATGATAGAAAAGACTTTTTCGGAAATCGGACGCGTGTTGAAGCCAGATGGTCACCTTTTTCTTTCTGATCCTACACCGAATGAGGATGATCATGAGCGGTTTGTGGATGCATATATGCAGATGAAAAAGGATGGGCATATCAAGTTTTATACAAAGTCGGAATGGAAAGAACTTGCAGATAAAATCCATATGAAATTAGAGAGTTGTTTTGACTCTGAGGTCAGATTCCCAAAGAAACGTAATACGGCATTGGAGTTTGATGATCTGCTTAAGAAATATGACCATAATGTAATTAAGGGATATGATTTATCCTATGATGAAGAGGAAATCTATTTGACGGAGAGAGTGAATAATTTGCTGTTTAAGAGATGAGAGAGTAGATGGATTTCATGTGTTGGGCGATTTTCTGAATTCATACAAAAACGTTCGTCGAGGGCGTTTTGACTCCTCGCTTATTTTGTATGAATTCAGAAAATCTTAATATACACAGTGAAGAACATTCGTTGGTGAGAAATTTGTGGATATATACAAAAACGTTCGTCGAGGGCGTTTTGACTCCTCGCTTATTTTGTATGAATTCAGAAAATCTTAATATACACAGTGAAGAACCTTTGTTGGTGAAGAACATTTGTTAGCGGAGAATATTTGTTGGTGAGAGAAACTATAGAGAAGGGATAGGGATTTGGTATGAAAACAATTGGATTGATCGGAGGAATGAGTTGGGAGAGTACTGTGACTTATTATCAGATTATCAATGAGACGATCAAGGAGAAGCTGGGTGGATTTCATTCTGCGAAAATACTACTTTACAGTGTTGATTTTGCAGAATTTGAGGATCATATGACTCACAGTAACTGGGAGCAGATTGCGAAGGATCTGACTGCGGCAGCACTTAATTTAGAGAGAGCAGGAGCTGACTTTATTCTGATTTGTACGAATACGATGCATAAGCTGGTGCCTGAGATTGAAAAACAGGTAAAAATTCCTATCATACATATTGCACAGGCAACGGCAGAGGAATTGAATCAGCAAGGGATCCATAAGGCAGCATTACTTGGAACCAAATACACCATGACACAGGACTTTTACAGAAATAAACTTGAAGAAGCAGGAATAGAAGTTATGATTCCTGATGAATCAGAGATTGAAGAAGTCAACGATATTATATTTAACGAATTATGTCTGGGTATTGTCAAAGAAGAATCGAGAAAACGATATAGTCAGATTATTGATGAATTGAAACAGAATGGAGCACAGGGCGTTATTTTTGGATGTACAGAGATAGGTCTTTTGATTCAACAAGAGGATAGCAGTCTTCCGGCATTTGACACGACGCAGATACATGCAAAGAAGGCAGCTGCTCTGGCAACAAATTAATTAAATAACAGGATCAGGAGAATCAATAAAAATGCACAGTGGGATTTGCTTACTCACTGTACATTTTTATGTTTCATAAAGATGTTTGATTAAAGCATCAAACGGTAAATGTTTTCTACATCTTTTTGATTTAATGTTACAAATCCGTTTACGGTTCCTTGATTGACATCTCCATAGCAGGCTGTATGAGCAAGCTTTTCAATATCTTCTTCTTTTGCACCAAGCTCTTTGAAATTCTTTGGCATACCAATTGAAATCAAGAAGTTTCTGAGTGCTTCGATCCCTTGTTTTGCAGTACGTTCCGGATTGGTAAAGTCCATTTGACAGCCCCACACTCTGACTGCAATCTGAGCAAATCTCATAACATCATGTGAGAGTGTATAAGTGAAAACAGCTGGCATGACAACAGCCAGTCCTGCACCATGTGCACAGTCGTAGAGAGCAGATAATTCATGCTCAATATTATGGCTGGCCCAGTCCTGAGAGCGGCCGACACCACATGAATTGTTGTGAGCCATCATGCCAGCCCACATAATATTTGCTCTGGCATCATAAAGATCAGCGTTTTCGATGACACGTGGTCCCTCATGGATCATCGTTAATAACAACGCTTCGATCATACGATCTGTGACCTCCACTTCTTTTGTATTTGTAAGATAACGTTCATATAGATGAGCCATAATGTCAGTGATTCCACAGGCTGTCTGATAAGCCGGGAGTGTCTGCGTCAAGGCGGGATTCATGATTGTAAATTTAGGCCGATATGCTTCACCAGAGGCACCACGTTTATACATACCATCTTCCTTTGTAATGACAGAATCCGGAGAACCTTCTGATCCAGCAGCAGCGATGGTTAGAACAGTGCCGATTCCAAGTGCATTTGTGACTGATTTTCCTTCATAGAAATCCCAAAAATCACCGTCGTATACGGCTCCGGCCGCAATTGCTTTTGCAGAGTCAATGGTACTTCCACCGCCCACTGCTAAAATAAAATCGATTTTTTCTTTTTTGCAAATATCAATACCTTCATAAACAAGTCCGCTTCGTGGATTTGGCTTAACTCCGCCAAGCTCGACATAGGGGATGCCTTCTGCAGTAAGAGATGCTTTGACTCTGTCAAGGAGACCTGAGCGAATGACCGAACCTCCACCAAAATGTAATAGAACCTTAGTTCCGCCAAAACGTTTTACATAAGAACCGGTTTCGTTTTCTGTATCCTTGCCAAAAGCAAAATAGGTTGGTGCATAATAAGTGAAATTTTCCATTTGATACCTCCTGAATATATCGGTTTATTATTTCCTGTATCAGATAAATCATGCATAGTAATTTATGCGCGGTATAATATCTAACGATATTATACCATATGCCTTGCATATGGTAGCAACCTTGCAGGATGCGCACTAGTACATGCGCTGGTATAATATCTAACGATATTATACCATATGCCTTGCATATGGTAGCAACCTTGCAGGATGCGCACTAGTACATGCGCGGTATAATATCTAACGATATTATACCATAAATGGGAAATCGGAACAATTATTGGGGTGTGATTAATAACGAATATTGCGGTGGAATTTACAAACGGATTTTGCTATGATATTAGAGACCGGATCTAATATACAGAAAAGAATCGATAAATGGAGGAATGAGAATGTTGTATTTATCTCAATTCAGATTTACAGACATAGATGCTGAAGATGATTTTATGTTAGGAATGAAAAGAACCTGCTACGATACCGTATATCCGTTTCGTATCCTTTCAAAAAACAAATTGTCTGTTTTGGATTTTGAACCTGTAACTATTTTATATGGTGGTAATGGATCAGGAAAAACTACTGCATTAAATATTATCGGAGAAAAGTTAAATCTTAGCCGGGATACACTTTATAACAGAAGCAATTTCTTTGAGGATTATACACAGATGTGTTCTTATGAGCTGGCAGAGGAAATCCCGGAGGAAAGCAGGATCATTACAAGCGATGATGTGTTTGATTTTATGTTAAATTTGAGATGTATGAATGAAGGCATTGATCAAAGAAGAGAGGAACTTTTTACGACCTACATAGAGGATAAATACGAGAAGTTTCAAATGAAATCACTTGATGATTATGAAAAGCTGAAACGTGTCAATATGGCTCGTAGCAAAACACAGTCAAAATATGTTAGAAAGCAATTATCAAACAATATCAGAGAACATTCAAATGGGGAAAGTGCTTCTTTATATTTTACAGAAAAAATGAAAGAACCCGGCTTATATCTGCT
Source organism: Clostridia bacterium (assembly GCA_012515365.1). The sequence goes on along the minus strand of JAAYYM010000410.1, from coordinate 53 downwards.
TGATGAACCTGAAAATAGTTTGTCGCCGGAGAGACAGCAGGATTTGCTGAAAT
>JAAYYM010000409.1 GCA_012515365.1 Clostridia bacterium | reverse complement strand
TGTACGAAGTGTATGGACGCATGTCCGGTGCATGCAATTAGGGATAAAATGGTGAACCAGAAAGCATGCAGAACAAATGCCTTCGGCCAGAATAAAAAAGGATATGCCACAGTCAACTGTAATAAATGTCGAACCGTTTGCCCCAGGAGATTTGGGGAAGAGAGTAAGACACGATGAAACTTGTAAAAGGACGACCTGCCGACACATTAGAAAGGCTTGCAAAAGAGATTCGAGTTTATGATTTGTTGAATGAGATAGGAATGGAGTTTGAAAGAGTAGACCATGAAGCTGCTGAAACCATGGGAGCATGTGAAGAAATAGACAGAGTATTGAATGCTGTAATATGCAAAAATCTTTTCCTGTGCAATGCGCAGAAAACAAAATTTTATCTTCTTATGGTATGCGGTGATAAGAAATTCAAGACAAAGGAAATCTCAAGACAGATTAATAGCCCAAGGCTATCCTTTGCGCCATCAGATAAAATGGAGGAGTATTTAGACATTACACCGGGATCGGTGAGCGTAATGGGACTTATGAATGACAAGGAAAATAATATTCAGCTTCTAATTGACAGAGAATTAGCGGAAAGTGAATATTTTGGATGTCATCCATGTGTTAATACTTCAAGTATGCGAATGAAAACAAAAGATTTGCTGGAAAAGTTTCTGCCTGCAGTTCACCATGAGCCAATTTATGTGGAAGTATAAGTACAGGAGAGAGACAACACAACTACATAACGATAGCCAAATATTGTCTCTGTGCGTTTTCCGTCTGAATAATTGTATGCTGGCAGGACATCAACAAGTAACTGTTTCCTTCCTATTGTTTTTGCGCTGATGACTGCGTCTGTGATTTTTATCATGTTAATTTCCTCCTTTTTTTGATGTTATATGATGTTGTCGACTTCATCTGTTGCAATTATATCTGATTAGTGTTCATCCCGCGAATAACTATAGTGCAAAAAAGAGTTAAGAGAACCAGGAGGTCCTGCGACCTCCGGTATCTGCTTAACTCTCGTCTCACGCACGCTGTATATTTAATTGATTTCGGTTATTTCTGCCATGCATCTTCATGGAGATTCGTATAAATGTATACACCTGCTGAAACAGCACAAATCAGGAACATAATTACCGAAAGGGCGGCTGCTCTCTCATAATTCAAATATTTATTGAACTGATCGAACAGTGCGATGCCAAGCATCTTTGGACTGTTACCGCCCATTAAGTATGGTGTTGTAAAGGAACCGACGTTGCTCATAAATACGAAGGTAGCTGCAACGACAACATCTTTTACTGATAAAGGTAAAATCATCGTAACAAATGTTTTCCATTTGCTCGCACCTACATCATAAGAAGCTTCAATAATAGAGTCCGGAATGGTTCCAAGTCCGGCTGTAATCATCAATGCCGCAAATGGTATATTGAACCAAAGGTTCATCATGACCAAACCGCTTCCATGATACATCATTCCCAGCTTAACGTTCATACCCAATACCTGCGAAATTCTGTTGATTAAGCCGGAATCTCTGATAATAGTAATCATGGCATATACCGCACACAGACTGGGAACAAATCTCGGGAGAAGATACAACGTCCCGATTGCCCTTGATATCGGAGATTTTATAAATCTGAGGTACAGGCTCAAAATATAAGCAACTACAATCGCGATTACTACTGTTGCAAATACAACCAGCAGTGTAAAAATCAGGTTTCTTCTCTGCACCTCATCCACAAAGAAAAATGTATAATTCGCAAATGTAAACTGTCCGGTATCCGGATCCTTAAAGCTTTTTGCCACTGCTGCCAAAATTGGATATGCAACTACCAGCATAACTACCATAAATGCAGGTAATACCAATAAATAGGCAAAACAGTTTTCTTTTACTTTTTTAATCATTTTCTTCATCCTAACTTATTTTAAAGTTCCGATTTCGTTATCCCATTTTTCATTAAATGTTGTTCCGAGGTCACCAATTGAAAGTGTACGGAATTTTGATACATCAAGATCTCCTAAATCTTCATAACCAGTAAGATCAATAGAAGATGTGTCAATCAACGGAATAGCTGCCATCTGTTCTACAAGCATTTTCTGAGCTTCTTCACTTAATACATAATTAATAAATTCATATACACCTTCTGAATTAGAACCAATTGTAGGAATTGCAAGTGTCTGAAGACTTCCTGAGAAGCTTGGTGTAATAGTTGTAATTTTGATTTTGTCAGAAATTGTTCCTGCTGCTCTTTGTGAAAGAACCATATCAGCCCAGTTCGGACACATATCGATTTCGCCCTGGTTCAAAAGATCAAGTGCTCCCTGGTTCTTATTAGGATATACAACACTTCCGCCTGACTGGTACATATATGGATGCAGTTCCTTTAAGAATTCAAATCCTTTATCCCATTCTGCTACCCATTTCTCATCATCACTTGTTGCTGCGCTTTCATCATCAATAAAGTTGTATACAGATGTTCTTACAAAAGAATCTCCAGCTCCGCCAGTACCTGGTGTGTTATATGCGAAGCGTCCAGGATTTGCTTTGACCCACTCTACCAGTTCTTCGTTTGTTGTAGGAGGATTGGGAACTGTCTCACTGTTGTATGCCAGGATAACAGTCGTTCCACGATATGGCTGAACATAGCCTTCGCCCTGTGAAACCTTTGCAGTAACACTTGCTGCGTTAGGAAGCTTGGAGGTGTCAAGCTTCTCAAAGCTTTCAACACCGAGCAGTGAAATCAGTTTGGATAAATCATCACCGCTTAAGTCGATCAAGTCATAATCTGTATCAGTCTGTCCTGCCTTATTTGCTGCTACAATCATATCTGTCAGTGTCTGTGTACCTGTACCGCTTAAAAGGAACTGAAGTTCAGCCTGTGTCTCATGTGATGCATTAAAGCCTGCTACTAAGGACTCAAAACTCTGACGAACATTATCGGAACCAGTTGCCCAAATTGTTAATTTTGTATTTTTTTCTGCCGGTGCCTCTGCTTTCTCTGTTGCAGCTGTATCGGTTGCTGCTGCCTCTGTTTTCTCTGCTGTACCTGCTGCTGAGCTGTCAGCTCCACAGCCTACTGTTGTCATTGCCAATGCAATTGCTGTTCCAAGTGCTAATAACTTTTTCATTTTCATATTTCTTACCTCGCCTTTTCTTTTTT
>JAAYYM010000408.1 GCA_012515365.1 Clostridia bacterium | reverse complement strand
ACGTTAAGATAACCCTTATATGTAGGATGAGAATTTAATTTGCAGTAAAAATGCAGTCGGTTGGAATTATAATTTGCTGGCTGACAAAACAGGATAGAAATCGCAATGAGAATCAAATGGCTTTTGACTTGCACCACCACAAAATATAGTGTATATTAGTAAGAAGTGGAGCATATATTAGTTAATGAATGGCAGATGAGAATTAGGGGCTTATTTGCTGTGAACACTTTATGAAGGGAAAGGTTTAGTATGAGAGGGCTTTTGAGGGAAATATTAAAATGTATCGCTGTTTTTGTTGTAGTAACGACTTTTTTTTCCATTTTGACGTTGTTTGAAGTTCAGGCAGATACAACAGTCAATATTGTTTTAAAGTACGAGGATACTACATATTCAACACAGGTCTATGGACCTGAAATCCAAAACATTGAATCAGGGATGTCGATTGCAACAACTAACTGGATCAATGAGATCTCTAATCATGTCAATTCTATGACGTTCGGTAAGGTTACGATTAATTCCACTCTTTTGAAGCAGGATGTTTTTGCAGCAATTAAGGCAGGCAGTGGTCTGGTTTCACTTGATTTGAAAGATTATATCAAGGGCGCAGAGAAGGTTAATCAGGCAGTAATCGCCACAACCGCAATTCCACAGAATCAACAGCCGGCAGCAATACCGAATGTACCGGCAATTCTTCCGAGTACACTTACGGATCTTGGAATCAATACAAAAATTTCTGAATGCAGTACCAAATATAAAGTGAAACAGGATCGTACGCAAAACGTAATCGTAGCTGCCAGCAGGATCAATGGACTCATCGTGCAACCGGGTGCTACTGTATCTTTTGATGCAGCGATACTTCCGCGTACAGTAGCTAATGGCTATGGTATGGGTAATGCAATCATGGGTGATGATTTTATCAAAGTAGTAGGAGGCGGTATTTGTCAGGTGTCATCGACGTTGAATACAGCAGTCCTTCGCGCAGGTATTATACCGACAGAACGTCATAATCACAGCCAGAATGTGGCTTATCTTGCAAGCGGGCTTGATGCAACCATTTCTTCCGGAAAGCTGGATTATAAATTTACAAACCCTTATGCATATCCAATCTATATTGCAGCTTCTACGGTTGACGGCGTATTAACTGTTGCGTTATACAGCAATGATAAGGCACTCAATGGAATGAGCTATACCGTTACCGTAAGTGGTCCCAAAAAGAAAAATACAACTTATATCAACTGCTTCATGAATGGCGTAATGGTCGGAAGCGTACCAGCTTATTCAAGCAGATATAAGTGATCAAAATGACAGGAATGAAAAAATGAACTGTAATCGTAAAAATAAATATGAATTTGAACGCAAACAAGAATGTAAAGCTACATCAAGATATAAAAGGTTTTTTTTGATGATAGCTTTCACTTGTATGTTGTCTTTTGTTATGACAGGCTGCAGCAATGCAAAAGGTGATCATACAGGTGAAATAAAAAATACTGCCGATACCAATCAATTGAGCATCGTTACGACAATTTTTCCACCATATGATTTTGCAAGAGAGCTTACACAAGGAGAAGCTGAGTTGAAGATGCTATTGAAGCCGGGAACAGAAATGCATTCCTATGAACCAACACCACAAGACATGATCGCGATCCAAAATTGCGATGTATTTATTTATGTAGGTGGCGAAAGTGATGCATGGGTCGACGAATGCCTTGAATCTATTGAAGGAGAACGTAAGGTCATTAAGCTTTTAGACTGCGTAGAACCTGTTGAAGAAGAGCTGGTAGAAGGAATGGAAGCAGAAGAAGCAGAAGAAACCGAAGAATCAGAAGCGGAAGAGAAAGAATTTGACGAACATGTCTGGACTTCTCCTAAAAATGCAATTCTAATCGTATCCAAAATGGCACGGGTATTTAGCGAGGCAGAACCACAAAAAGCAGATACGTATCAAGAAAGAAGCAAAGCATACTGTGAAAAATTATCAGAGCTTGATCAGGCATTCACAGACGTGACAGAAAATGCAAAACATCATGCCCTGATCTTCGGAGACAGATTTCCACTGCGATATTTTGCAGATGCTTACAATCTGGACTACTATGCAGCATTTCCGGGATGCTCCAGCGACACAGAAGCAAGCGCATCAACAATCGCTTTCCTCATTAAGAAAGTAAAAGAAGAACAAATACCAGTCGTATTCAAAATAGAACTCAGCAACGGACAAACAGCCGAATGCATAGCAGAAGACACCGGAAGTGAAGTCAAAACATTCTACACATGTCACAACCTCACCAAAGAAGAATTCGAAGCCAATAAAACCTACCTGGATTTCATGCGCGAAAACCTACAATCCCTAAAACAAGCCCTAAACTAACCCCATCCCCAAATTAAATTAATCCATGGGATTCCATCCCCCCAGAATATCTCCCCCATACCAAAAAATAAACGCATCCCCACCCCGCGTTTATTTTTTTCGCCTTTCCACGTTCCTCACAACTACAATGAGACAGTCAGTAAAGGAAAGGGGGTGCAGCAAACACCAATTTGCGCCCTTAGATCGCACAGAATCCACTCCTTACGCAGACTCACAATCGAAGCCACGCTTCGATTGTAACAGTCGCAGTTAGGAGTTAGTCTGTAAGATTGTTGCAAAAGTTTCCTGAACCCCCTTTCCTTTACTGACTGTCCCCAATACAATAAAACCCTCTAAACCCAATCCCCCCAATCAATTAAATCCAATCCAATCCAATCCAATCCCCCCAACAAAAAAAGAGATACGCTCCACCATATCAGTGAAACATATCTCTTCTAAAATATTCAAATCCTACTCAAACTTCAGATCTTTCCAAATATCATCCGGAACAAGTGCTACATAAGTTCTACCTGTATTAAGAACGATTTCCTTGCCATCTATGTCATAGTAACGTGTAGGTGATGGTTCTGTTTCTTTTGACCAGGTGATCGGAATAGCCTTTCCGTTTGTAATATAGTATCCATCACGATTGTAATCGATAGAATGGAACATCATATATCCATGATCATCAAATTCAACATAACGAGCATTCTGTAAGATCAGATTCTTGAATGCTAACTGAGCATTGTCATTGCCTGGATCTACATGCTTCTGACCATATTCAGAATAGTAGTATAATCCGTCCTCGGCATTGTAATCAAGATAAGGTTTGTTGTGTTTATAAGGCATATCGATATGAGAACAAGCCTTTGCATCTGAATAAGAAGACAAATCATTAGGTTTTGATTCAGATGTAAACTGATAATGAGGTCCTTCGTAATACTCATTATATTCGATGCTGTAGCCGGAATTTTTGAAGTTTTTCTCAAGATCGCCCGGCAGAATGTACTCAGTAAATTCTCTTGCTTTTCCATTATCAACACGTGAGAAGGTACCACTGAAATTTTCTACATAATCTTTTGCAAGATAATCATCAATATAGAAAGGTCCACCATCATGACATACAACAGCATTCCATTCCGGAGCAATCTGAAGATTTGTAGGTCTTACGCTACGGATACTTCCGAGCTGTTGGATGCTGCCCCAGTCTTTTTTCAATACCATGAATCTGGTGACACCATCATTTTGTGTACTGTTTGTGATTTCATATACGACATCTGCAGTTGATAATCCGTAGTGTGGTAAAGCTGTCTTTTCATTATCAACCATAACTGCGATCGGTCTCTGCTTCTGAATAGCTTCATCAGTCCATTCATTTGTAAGTTCACTGCGGTACATGCCTTCTCTTGTTTCTTCTTCAACAGGAGCTTCCTCAGTAGTGGTAGGTTCTTCTGCAACAACAACAATTTCCGGCTCAGCAGTTGTTTCAACCGGTGCCGGCTCTTCCTCTTTGCCACATCCTGCAATTACAAGCGTACAGGATAATGCAGCAAGAAGAAGCAAATTTCTCTTTTTCATTCGTTACTTCCTCTCTTTCTAACAAAAACAATATGAATTTTTTGTCTCCGCAAACGATTATATCACAAAATATTGTAGTCGTCATTCCTTTTTTACAATAAGATATATTTTCTGGCGCAAGAAGTGAAATACTTGTGAAATGAGCATATTTGGTGTATAGTTAGAAAGGAAAGCACAAATT
>JAAYYM010000407.1 GCA_012515365.1 Clostridia bacterium | reverse complement strand
GACAGAATGCAAATGTGAAAACAGTATTTCTTGGTGGCTTAAAGTGTGATGTATGTAGACATTTGAATGGGAAGCATCCCGATTATATAGTTTCAAATGTATATGAAGCAGCATATTTGTGCGAATAGAAAAGGAGGAAGCAAATATGAACACAAAGAATTACATTGAGCAGTATCTGAAGGAAACGATCGATATTGCAAACACAGTCTCACAGGATGAGATTGAAAAAGGAGTGAAGATCCTTAAAGATCTTCAGCAAAAGGGTGGACGTTTATTTATTCTTGGAGTAGGTGGAAGTGCAGCAAATGCATCTCATGCAGTTAACGATTTCCGCAAGCTTGGCAAAATTGAGACATATGCGCCGACCGACAATGTCTCAGAGCTGACAGCCAGAACCAATGATGAAGGATGGGAAACAACCTTTACAGAGTGGCTTAAAACATCAAAGCTGTCAGGTGATGATGCAATCATGGTATTTTCAGTAGGTGGCGGAAGTCAGACAACATCTCTGAACATTGTGAATGCGCTTAAATTGGGAAAAGAAAGAGGAACAAAAATCATTTCTATTGTCTCTCGTAACGGTGGCTATGCGAAAGAAGTATCTGATGCCTGTGTATTGATTCCTGTTGTCAGTGAAGACAGAATCACACCACACGCAGAAGGCTGGCAGGGTGTAGTATGGCATCTGATGGTAAATGCAATCAGATAATCCGAATGAGAGGAGATGAAGTCATGAACTTCGAACAATTGAATATTCAAATATTTGCAGATGGTGCAGACATAGAAGGAATGAAGCAGGAATATAGTAAAGGGTATATTAAGGGATTTACGACCAATCCGACCCTGATGAAAAAAGCCGGGGTAAAGGATTACGTTACCTTTGCGAAGGAAGCACTTAAGGCAATTCCGGATCTTCCTTTATCATTAGAAGTATTTGCTGATGATTTTGAAACAATGGAAAAGGAAGCAATGGTGATATCAGATCTGGGAGAAAATGTGTATGTAAAGATTCCAATTATGAATACAAAGGGGGAATCCAGTATCCCACTGATTGAACGTTTGTCTCAAAAAGGAATTAAGCTGAATGTAACAGCAATCATGACATTGGAACAGGTGAAATGTGCAATCGCAGCATTTGCTCCGGGAACAGAGAATGTTGTATCTGTATTTGCAGGCCGGATTATGGATACAGGAGTCGATGCAAAGCCTCTTATGAAGGAAGTGACCAGACTTTGCAAGGAGAAACCGGGGACACAGTCTTTATGGGCTAGCTGCAGAGAAGTATATAATATTATCGAGGCAAATGAATGCGGAACCGATATTATCACAGTGACAAATGCAATATTAGGAAAAATACCAATGATAGGAAAGAACCTGGAACAGCTGTCATTGGAAACGGTACAGATGTTTGTGAATGATGGAAAGAGTCTTGGCTTTTCGATTCTACAGTCATAGAATTTGACATTATTTGTTTTTTAGGCTATAGTGATGTTATCTTATGGGAGGATTTTCGAGTCGTTTGAAAGGAGATTATAAAAATGGCAGAAGTAAAGAAGGTGGCTGTGGCAAAGTCTACAGAAACAGCAGCACCTGTAAAAGCAGAGAGTGTAAAGACAGCTATAGTTAAGGCAGAAGTTAAAAAGGCAGAAGCCGATAAAGCAGTAGAAAAGAAAGTAGTAGCAAAGAAGGCACCGGTAAAGAAAGCAGCAGCAAAGAAAACACCAGTAAAGAAGGCAGCAGCAAAGAAACCGGCAACAGCAAAAGCAGCATTGATTGAAAGTTATCATATACAGTATGGTCGTAAATTGTTTGGTTATGAGGAAGACAAGGATCTTGATAAAGCGGAAATTGTTGAACGCTGTAAACTTTCTTATAAAGAAGCTGGTAATAAAGCCGCTATTAAATCAATAGATGTGTATGTGAAACCAGAAGAGAACATGGTTTATTATGTGATCAATGGTGTAAGCGGAAGTATAGAGGTTTAATAAAATTATAAACTTTTTGTGAAATAAAAAAATAGTATGTAATACCACTTGACAAGAAATATGGCAAGTGGTATTTTATTTCTAGAGTGTTAGCACTCGATTGAGTAGAGTGCTAACAGACCAAAGAAATGGAGTGACAGTTGAATGCTGGAAATCGGTACACAGCTGGATGACAGAAAGAAAAAAATTCTGAATGCCATTATACGAAATTATCTGGAGACAGGAGAACCTGTTGGATCACGGACAATTTCGAAATATGCAGATTTAAATATCAGTTCTGCTACAATTAGAAATGAGATGGCAGATTTAGAAGAATTGGGATATATTCTGCAGCCACATACTTCCGCCGGCAGAATTCCGTCAGATAAAGGTTATCGTTTCTATGTAGATACTTTAATGGAAGAAAAAATCCATGAAGTAGATGAAATGAAAATCATGCTTGTTGAGAAAGCTAATAAAATGGAAAACCTGCTTAAGCAGGTGGCGAAAATGCTGGCGACGAATACCAATTATGCAACTATGATTTCAGCACCGCAGTATCATCATAATAAATTGAAATTCATCCAGCTCTCAAAAGTAAACGACAATCAGATTCTTGCAGTTATTGTAGTAGAAGGAAATCTGGTCAGAAATCAGATCATTACCATCGATATACCAATCAAAGATGAAGCTTTGCTGAATTTGAATCTTTTATTGAATACAAATTTAAATGGTCTGACATTGACAGAAATTAATCTTGGCATTATTTCATCGTTAAAGGAGCAGGCAGGGACTCACAGTGAATTGGTCACAGAAGTACTTGATGCAGTGGGTGAAGCAATCAAAACAGATGATGATGATATCGAAATTTATACCAGTGGTGCAACAAATATTTTTAAGTATCCTGAATTAAGTGACAATCAGAGAGCCAGTGAAATCATCACAGCATTTGAAGAGAAGAAACAGTTAAGTGAATTTGTCCACGAAACACTTGAACACCAGAGAAATGAAGGTTCAGGCAGTGGCATTAAGGTTTATATAGGAGATGAAACACCCATTCAGAACATGAAAGACTGTTCAGTAGTAACGGCCACATATGAGTTAGAAGAGGGTGGCATGGGTACAATAGGTATTATTGGTCCCAAACGTATGGATTATGATAAAGTGGTTTCTACACTAAAGGAATTAACCAACCATATGGATGTTTCAAATAAGAAAAAAGATAAAACATAGAAGGGAGCACATAGAGTGGAAGATATCAATAAAGACAGCTCTTTTGCAGAAGAGACAGTAAATGAAGAAACAGCAAACACGAATTCAAAGACCGACGAGGCTCAGACAGATGACACTTTAGTAAATGAAGAAACAGCTGTTGAAGAAGGCAAGGAAGTAAATGAGGAGGCAGAGACCTCTGATGAAAAAAAGACTGACAGTAAATTAAAGCGTGGTCTTAAAAAGAAAGAGAAGAAAGATAAAAAAGATGAAAAAATCGAAGAACTGACAGATCAGGTAAAACGTCAGATGGCAGAGTTCGATAATTTCAGAAAACGTAGTGAAAAAGAAAAAAATACCATGTATGAAATAGGAGCAAAAAGTGTAGTTGAAAAACTGCTTCCTATTGTAGATAATTTTGAAAGAGGATTACAGGCACTTCCGGAAGAAGAAAAAACCGCACCGTTTGCAGAAGGTATGCAGATGATTTATAAGCAAATGATGACAATGTTTGATCAAATCGGTGTAACAACTATCGAGGCAGTCGGAACAGAGTTTAATCCGGATTACCACAATGCTGTGATGCAGATCGAAAGTGATGAATATGAGAGTGGTTATGTAGCACAAGAGTTACAAAAAGGATATATGTACAGAGACTCAGTAGTCAGACATAGTATGGTCGGAGTCGTACAATAATAAGAACAGAGTGACTATAAATTCATAATAGGAGGAAAGAACTATGAGTAAAATTATTGGAATCGATTTAGGAACAACAAATAGCTGTGTAGCTGTTATGGAAGGTGGAAAGCCAACTGTAATCGCAAATACAGAAGGAGCAAGAACAACACCATCAGTGGTAGCATTCACAAAGACAGGTGAAAGACTTGTCGGAGAACCTGCAAAGCGTCAGGCAGTTACAAACTCAGAAAAGACAATATCATCTATTAAGAGAGACATGGGTACTGATAATAGAAGACAGATCGATGATAAGAAGTATTCACCACAGGAAATCTCTGCAATGATTCTTCAGAAAATGAAGGCTGATGCAGAAAGCTATCTGGGTGAGAAGGTTACCGAAGCTGTTATTACTGTTCCTGCTTATTTTAATGATGCACAGAGACAGGCAACAAAAGATGCAGGTAAAATTGCAGGACTTGATGTAAAACGTATCATCAACGAGCCTACAGCAGCAGCGCTTGCTTATGGTCTTGACAATGAAAAAGAGCAGAAGATTATGGTATATGACCTTGGTGGTGGTACATTTGATGTATCTATCATTGAAATCGGTGAGGGTGTTATCGAAGTACTCGCTACTTCAGGAGATAACAGACTTGGCGGAGATGACTTTGATCAGAAGGTTACAGATTACATGTTAGCTGAATTCAAAAAGAATGAAGGCGTAGATTTATCAAATGATAAAATGGCTCTTCAGAGATTAAAAGAAGCAGCAGAAAAAGCGAAAAAAGAATTATCATCAGCTACGACAACCAATATCAATCTTCCTTTCATCACAGCTACAGCAGAAGGTCCTAAGCACTTTGACATGAATCTGACAAGAGCTAAATTCGATGAATTGACACATGACCTTGTAGAGAGAACGACAGTTCCTGTACAGAATGCTTTAAGAGATGCCGGAATTTCAGCATCAGAGCTTGGCCAGGTATTATTAGTAGGTGGTTCAACAAGAATTCCAGCAGTACAGGATAAAGTAAAACAGTTAACCGGTAAAGAGCCTGCTAAATCTTTGAACCTAGATGAATGTGTTGCATTAGGAGCATCTATTCAGGGTGGTAAGCTTGCCGGAGATGCCGGTGCAGGCGAAATCCTGTTACTTGATGTTACACCGTTGTCATTATCAATCGAAACAATGGGTGGTGTTGCTACCAGACTGATCGAGAGAAATACAACAATTCCTACAAAGAAGAGTCAGATATTCTCAACCGCAGCAGATAATCAGACCGCAGTTGATATCAATGTTGTACAGGGTGAGCGTCAGTTTGCAAAGGATAACAAATCACTCGGACAGTTCCGTCTGGATGGAATCCCTCCAGCAAGACGTGGTGTTCCTCAGATTGAAGTTACATTTGATATTGATGCAAATGGTATTGTAAATGTTACAGCTACTGATAAGGGAACCGGTAAGGAACAGCACATCACAATTACTGCAGGTTCTAATATGTCAGATAGTGATATTGATAAGGCAGTTAAAGAAGCTGCTGAATTCGAAGCACAGGATAAGAAACGTAAAGAAGCAATTGATGCAAGAAATGATGCTGATTCTTTCGTATTCCAGACTGAAAAAGCACTTGAAGAAGTCGGTGATAAGATTGATGCAAATGATAAGACTGCAGTTGAGGCAGATCTGAATGCACTGAAGGAGATTTTGGCTAAAAATCCAAATGCAGATGAAATGACAGAGGATCAGGTTGTTGATCTGAAAGCTGCACAGGAGAAGTTAATGAACAGTGCTCAGCAGTTATTCTCAAAGGTTTATGAGCAGTCACAGGCAGCAGGAGGAGCAGCAGGTCCGGATATGAGTGGATTTGCAGGAGCAGATCAGGGTGCTGGTGCAGCAAATGACCCAGGATATAATTCAGATAATGTAGTAGATGGCGATTATAAAGAAGTTTAAGTGATGATACAGGATAAGTAATAGAATGAACGGACAGGATGAAATATGCCTGTCCGATAGTTCATAATAGAAATACAGTGACAGTTTGGATATAGAAAGGTGAACATGATATGGCAGAGTCAAAACGAGATTATTATGAGGTGCTTGGTATCGATAAAGGTGCCGATGAAGCAACCATTAAAAAAGCATATAGAGGCTTAGCCAAAAAATATCATCCGGATATGAACCCAGGAAATGCCGAGGCTGAGGTCAAGTTTAAGGAAGCATCAGAAGCATATGCCGTACTTAGTGATCCTGATAAAAGGAGACAGTATGATCAGTTTGGTCATGCTGCATTTGAAAATGGCGGCGGAGGCGGCTATGGTGGTTTTGATTTCAGTGGTGCCGATTTTGGTGATATATTTGGCGATATATTTGGTGATATATTTGGTGGTGGAAGATCTAGAAGCAGAACAAATAATGGCCCAATGAAGGGAACCAATTTAAGAGCAAGTGTAAGAATTAAATTTGAAGAAGCTGTTTTTGGTGTTGAAAAAGAATTAGAACTCTACATTAAGGACACTTGTAACACATGTCATGGTACAGGTGCAAAACCGGGAACCAGTCCTGAGACATGTAGCAAATGTGGCGGAAAGGGGCAGGTAGTTTATACTTCGAAATCGCCATTTGGTATCATGAGAAATGTCCAGACTTGTCCGGATTGTTCCGGAACAGGTAAGGTTGTTAAGGAAAAATGTACAGACTGCCGTGGAACAGGATTTATATCTAATCGTAAAAAAATCCAGGTAGCGATTCCAGCAGGTATCGACAATGGACAGAGCGTCAGAATCAGAGAAAAGGGTGAGCCAGGTGTTAATGGCGGACCAAGAGGCGATCTGCTTGTAGAAATCGTAGTAGAAAGACATCCTATTTTCCAGCGTCAGGATATGAATATTTTCTCTACTGCTCCAATCACCTATGCACAGGCAGCACTTGGTGGAGATATTCTGATCGATACAGTTGATGGTAAAGTAATCTACGAGGTAAAGGCAGGGACTGCAACTGATACAAAAGTACGTCTGAAAGGAAAGGGTATTCCTTCTTTACGAGATAAAAAAATCCGCGGAGATCATTATGTTACACTTGTAGTGCAGGTTCCTACCCATATCAATGGAGAAGCAAAAGAGCTGCTGCGTCAGTTTGATGCAATTACCGGAAACTCATTACATGCAACAGATCATTATTCTGAGAGTAAATCGGGAGATGGTAATACAGAAACGCAAGGTGAAAGAAGAAAAAAGGGATTTTTTAATAAATAAGAAAACGGAACGTGAATTATAATTCACGTTCCGTTTATATTTATTGCAGATATTGCTTAATGAAAAGCAATACTTTATAATAAAAATATGAAAAAAAATAAATTTATAAATCAAAAAGATAAATATGGAAAATATGAAGTAAATGAACGTTGGAGATGGCAAATTTTCAAGGTGTGTGTCATACTGACTATTATTGTATCTGCGGCGGAGTTTTCTATTTTTTACATGAATAAAGCGGCGCAGTTATTGTTTATACCAGAACCGCTCTTTATACTTCGTTTCTGGATTCTTCCGACAATTATTAATGTATGCGCTGATCTGATTGTGATGAAGATCCTTCAATCTGCACGTTTAAAGGAGAAATCAAAAAATATAGCCATTTGTGTATTGGTCTGGGAAATCTGTGCCTGTACGGAAGTGGTACATTATGTATATGGTCCTTTGCTGTCAGTAACGATCATATCGATTTTTGTGACTATTTTATTTGCTGATGTGGAGATCACAAGGCATATCACGGTGCTTTCTTTCTTTTCCCTGTTGTTAGCTGCCTGGATCAGTTCAGTGGAACTTCGTGCAAATGATGAACAATTGATTTTTGATGTGATTATAGCCGGAATCCTTAGTTTTTCAACTTATCTGGTAGCCAAAGAAATTGTAAAACATGAGAAAGAACGAGAACAGGAGATTCATGATAATTATCTGGAAAAGATTGAGCTGCTTCAGCAGACAAAAATTGATACTCTGACGGGATTATTGAACCGAAAAATGCTAATAGAAGAAATGGATGCCCTGGTAGAGCATTATGATCATAAAACGGCCATTCAGGCAGCAATCATTGATATTGATAATTTCAAGTCGATCAATGATACTTACGGACATGTAAATGGAGATGTTGTACTTGTTGAACTGGCAAACGTACTGAAAAATAATATTGGAGATGGGAATGCCATTTCTGTTTATCGCTATGGCGGTGAAGAATTTGTCCTTCTGTTTCGTGATTTTTCATCTCAAATGTCATATGGGATATTAGATTCATGCAGAAGAGCATTTGCCAGAAGGAATTATGAGTTCATTAAAGATGGAAGAGTTATCACTTTTAGCGGAGGAATTGCTGATTATGAAGAAGTGGCGGGCACTTCAAGTGACTGGCTGGAAAAGGCTGATCAGGCATTATATCAGGCAAAGAGTGAAGGTAAAAATAAATTATGCACCTATAAAAAACCAATTAGTATGTATTAGATGTTTCGTGGGGGAAAACTATGGATTTAAATGCAAGATTTCAAATTGCTTCTACACTTGTTTATCTGGTACTTGCCTTTCATTATTTCCGAAGTAAAAAGCAGGATACCGTATCATCAAAATGTTTTACGGGATTTGTGATTTCAATAGGAGTGAATTTAGTATTTGACTTTATCACACTTTATGAGATTTTTCATATTGACCGTTTTTCTCAAACGGTTGTGCGCATAACGCATCAGATCTTCTATTTAACTATATTATCAACAATTTTGTGTCTGTTTCTCTATATAGAGGCATTGGGACGCAGTGAGCAGAGAAGACGATACTTATACTTATCTATCAAGCTTCTTCCATCGATTTTTGCAGTATTTGTCATTTTGTTTGGTGATTTAGATTTCAATATTCAAAAGGATTATGCGTATTCTTATGGTTCTATGGTTAATATGTTGTATTTGTTTTTGATCATATATATGGTATGCATTTTAGTAGATACATTTATTTATCGGGAACAAATTACGCCAATTCGCTGTAAAGCAATACAAAGAGGGGTCTTAATCTGGGGGATCGCAGGTGCAGTTGAGTATGTTTTTCCTCGTTATCTGATTACAAGCATTTCTTTTATCCTTCTGTTTCTTTATCTATATTTATGTATGGAAAACCCTAATGAGTATCTGACAGAGGATACCGGACTTCCAAATGAAAGATCTCTGAGAGCTGTTCTGGCTGATAAACTGGCGGCCGGAAAATCCTTTTATGTGATTAACATTGTACTGCATGATCTGAACATGATACATGGTCAGTTTGGCTCAAATGGTCTTAAATCATATATAGAAGGTATCTCAAAATACTTAAAGAATGAATTAAACTATAATAATTATCAGGCAGGAAGAAATCGACTCTCCCTTTTATCAGAGGGGGACTATGATGAAATTCTATCATTGGTCAAAGCAATCGAGAGGAGATTTCAACAACCGTGGAG
>JAAYYM010000406.1 GCA_012515365.1 Clostridia bacterium | reverse complement strand
TACCTTTAGATTGTAACCAAAATGAGAATACACATATTTATGGTCATAACCTTTTGGAAGTTCACCATATTGTTTGTCAAAGCGATGTCCGCAAAGATTATCTCTTCCTGATGGGCATACACAGTCGCGTCCCCAGTCACGTACAGAGCGGATAATCTTATGTAGCAGAGGGTTATCTGTATAAACTGCACCACCTTCCCCCATAGTCATATGGTGTGGTGGGTAAAAGCTGGATGTTCCAATGTCGCCCCAGGTACCAGTCCATTTCTCCACTCCATTAATCGTATAAGTCGTACCAAGTGCATCACAGTTATCCTCGACCAGCCAAAGTCCGTTTTTGTCACAAAAAGCTTTGATAACCTCTAAATTAAACGGATTACCTAACGTATGCGCCAGCATAACTGCTTTTGTCTTATCAGAAAGTGCCTGATTAAGATCGTCCACATTAATATTGTAGGTAGGAAGTGTAACATCCACAAACACCGGGATGGCACCATACTGCAGGATTGGTGTGATCGTCGTCGGGAAGCCTGCTGCCACGGTGATTACTTCATCACCTCGATTGATTTTACGCTCTCCCAGCAGAGGCGAAGTCAGCGTCATAAATGCGACCAGATTTGCAGATGATCCTGAATTGACCAAAGAGCAGAAACCAGTTCCTATATGCTTTGCAAAATCACGTTCAAACTGCTCTGTATATCGTCCAGAAGTCAGCCAGAATTCCAATGAACTATCCACCAGATTTTTCATTTCTTCAGCATCATATAAGCGACCTGCATAAGAAATGCGGTCTCCCGTTTCATATTCCTTCTTTTGATGGAATTTTTCATAATATGCTTCAACCATTTTAAGAATTTCGTCTTTTGCCTGTTGTTCGTTATTGTGTTCAAACATCCTGTTTTTCCTCCAGATATTGTTCAATTTGTATTTGCATGCAAGATGAAACGTCTTCACCCTTTTGGTAAATCACATACCATTCTACGATACGATCCAGAGTCTCATCCAGATTCCATTTTGGTTTCCAGTCGAATTTTGCTCGTATTCTGGAGCAGTCCAGCTTTAAATAATTCGCTTCATGTGGTCCACCGTCTCCCTTTACATACCACGATGCATCTGCCTGATTTGCTATATTCCACTTTGTACATAGTCTGTTTACGATTTCTCCTGTTTCAAGGCAGTCACTGTCATTCGGACCAACATTATAATTTCCTGCAAAGGATGCATCCTCGTACTGCTTCTTTGCTATCATCAGATAAGCCATGACAGGCTCCAGTACATGCTGATAAGGCCTTGTCGAAAAAGGATTGCGTACGCAGATTTTTTCACCCATTCTAATGGCCCTCATACAGTCCGGAATGATTCTGTCTGCTGTAAAATCACCGCCACCAATTACATTTCCGGCTCTTGCTGTTGATACAGCAATTCCCTGTTCCTTTAAAAATGAATTTTTATATGAATCTGTCACAAGCTCCGAACATGACTTACTGTTTGAATAAGGATCATAGCCATTTAATGGCTCATCCTCGCGATAGCCCCATTCCC
>JAAYYM010000405.1 GCA_012515365.1 Clostridia bacterium | reverse complement strand
TATATACACGGTAATCTTCATTAGAAAGCTTTGCAGAAAGTGCCATACCTGTAGCAACAGAAACACCCTGTCCCAAAGATCCACTACACATATCTACACCTGGTGTGTGCTGCATACAAGGATGTCCTTGTAAGTGTGAACCAAGATGACGTAATGTTTTAAGATCTTCTACCGGAAAATATCCTCTGTAAGCCAAAGCAGAATATAAACCTGGTGCTGTATGACCCTTTGATAATACAAAACGGTCACGATCCGCTTTCTTTGGATTCTTAGGATCAATATTCATTTCTTCAAAATACAGATAAGTAAAAATATCTGCCGCCGATAACGATCCGCCCGGATGACCCGCTTTTGCACTATGTACAGCGGTTACGATTCCTTTGCGAACTTCATTGGCTTGTTTTTGTAACTCCAATTCATTCATGATTTTTCTCCTTCATATGATATATTAATGAAACATAAAGTAACCGAAACAATGAATTATTTAGCTTGACCATAATATGCATTTGCACCATGCTTGCGATAATAATGTTTATCCTGTAAAACCTGTGGTGCCGGCTTTATCTGAGGATTAATCAACTCACTGCGATATGCCATCTTAGCTACCTCTTCGAGTACGACTGCATTATGAACTGCTTCATAAGCATCCTTCCCCCATGAGAAAGGACCATGATTTGCACATAAAACTGCCGGAACAGCATTCGGATCCTTATCTTTAAATGTCTCGATAATCAATAATCCTGTGTTCTTTTCATATTCGCCGTTGATTTCTTCTGCACTCAGACTTCTCGCACATGGAATTTCTCCATACATATAGTCTGCATGAGTAGTTCCATAGCACGGAATGCTTCTGGATGCCTGTGCCCATGATGTTGCATATGAAGAATGAGTATGCACAACTCCTCCGATATCTGAAAATGCTTTGTATAACTCCAGATGAGTCGGTGTATCAGAAGAAGGATTATAGGTTCCTTCGACTTTATTACCTTCTAAATCCATAACCACCATATCTTCCGGTGTCAGCTTTTCATAATCAACACCACTTGGTTTAATGACGAATAATCCTTTTTCACGGTCAATTCCACTTACATTACCCCATGTAAATGTAACAAGACCATATTTTGGCAGTGCCATATTAGCTTCATAAACTTCTTTTTTTAATTGTTCTAACATTTTTTCACCTCGTATTTTGAGAGAATCCATGCTTCTCTCGTAGTATAGCATATGGAAGTATTGGTTTCAACAATTAGTTTATTCAATAAACAAATTATTTTCCATTAATTCTTATGCACTTTATACAATTTTACTTTAAATAATCAATTGCAGCCCTTTCGATTGGAAGACCCTTTGCATATCGTTCGATAAACAAATCAAATCCTTTTACATCATTCGCATCTGGATTTACCTTTACTCCGGTCTCTCCTAAGAATACCTTTTCAGCAAGATATTCATCCAGCGTTTCACCCTCTGCTTTATTAACTAAATAAGAAGCCAGCAATGCAATTCCCCACGCTCCGCCTTCTCCGGCTGTTTCCATTACTGAAACAGGAGCATTCATAGCTGCTGCCATAATCTTCTGGCCTACACCTTTCGTCTTGAATAATCCACCATGTCCGAAAATACCATCTACTTTGACATGTTCTTCTTTCATAAGAATATCAAGTCCTGTTTTAAGAGCTCCAAGTGAAGTAAATAAATGAACTCTCATAAAATTCGCCAGATTGAATTTACTTTCAGGTGTTCTGATGAAAGCAGGACGGCCCTCTTCAAATCCAGTAATATGCTCTCCGGAAAAATAGTTATATGCCAGCAGTCCACCACATTCAGCATCACCCTCCAGAGCCTTGTTATATAGAGTTCCATAAAGCTCATTCATGTCAACTTTTATGCCAAAGCTTTCTGAAAACTCTTTAAATATATTTACCCAGGCATTTAGGTCTGAAGTACAGTTATTGCAATGAACCATTGCAACAAGATCACCTGCCGGCGTTGTTACTAGATCAATCGCATCATATACTTTAGTCAGTTCTTTTTCGAGTACAATCATAGCAAATACAGAAGTACCTGCTGATACATTTCCTGTTCGTACAGCCACACTATTTGTTGCTGCCATGCCTGTACCTGCGTCTCCTTCTGGAGGACAAAGAGGAATTCCGGCCTGTAATTCACCCTTAACATCAAGAAGCTTTGCACCTTCTTCTGTTAGCACACCTGCGTTCTCTCCTGCTAAAAGTACTTTAGGAAAAATATCTCTAAATTTCCATCCGAACTGATATTTTTCAGTTAAGGAATCAAACTGATCAACCATCGTTTGATTGTAATCCTTTGTCTTTGTATCAATTGGGAACATACCAGAAGCTTCTCCAATACCAATGACTCTCTGACCTGTCAGTTTCCAGTGCAGATAACCCTCTAAAGTTGTCTGGAAGTCAATGTTTGCCACATGCTCCTCTTTATTTAGAATCGCCTGATACAAATGTGCAATACTCCATCTTTGAGGAATATGATAATTAAATAATTTTGTCAGTTCCTCTGATGCCTGTTCAGTAATTGTATTTCTCCATGTACGAAATGGAACTAACAGTTCCCCTTCCTTATCAAAAACCATATATCCATGCATCATCGCACTAAATCCAATAGCTGCAAGTGAATGGATACGAATCTGATATTTTCTGTAAACATCCTCATTTAATTTCTGGTAACTGTCTCTAAGTCCTGTCCAGATATCATCAAGAGAATACGTCCAGATATTATCAATATAGCTATTTTCCCAATCATGCGCACCTGATGCAATTGGTACGTGATTTTCATCAATCAGTACTGCTTTGATTCTAGTTGATCCTAACTCAATTCCCAAAACTGCTTTTCCACTTTGAATCACACTTTTCGCATCGTTTTTCATTCTATATTCCTCCAATTTATTATGATTTAAATGCTATTTCATTCCATCTCAGTTCATTCTTGAAATTTCTGATTGTAGTTGAAGAATCAATGACAACACTTTCAATTCCCATTGCTGCAGCCCAGTCAACCATCTGATCTACACTCAGATCATAAGAAAATGCTGTATGATGAGCTCCACCTGCCAGAATCCATGCCTCAGCTCCTACTGTTAAATTGGGCTGTGGGGTCCAGAATGCAGTCGCTACCGGAAGTTTTGGCATTGGCTGATCTACTTTTTTGCAGTCCACAGCATTGATGATTAAACGGAATCTATTTCCCAGATCGATCAATGATGTAGCAACAGCAGGTCCGGTTTTTGATGTAAATACCAGACGAGCCGGATCTTCGCGATCTCCCATAGATAATGGACATACCTTTATGCTGATATCACCTTCTGCAATCGACGGACACACCTCTAGCATATGTGCCTGCAAAATACCTTCCTTACCAGGAACAAAATTATATGTGTAATCCTCCATAAAGGAAGTACCCTTTGCATCCTTCATTCCCGCTGTCATTATTTTCATGAGGCGAACCATAGCAGCTGTTTTCCAGTCACCTTCACCTCCAAATCCATAGCCTTTTTCCATTAGTCTCTGAATTGCGAGGCCTGGAAGCTGTTTCAATGCTCCAAGGTCACCAAAATGTGTTACAATTGCCTGATAATTCTTCTCTGTTAAGAATTTTTCAAATCCAATCTCAATTCCTGCCTGTACCTCTACATGTTTTCTGAATTCAGCAGCATCTCTACCCTCTGTAAGAATCTGATAGCGGCTATAATATTCATCTGTTAATGCACTGATTTCACCAGCTGTAACGTCTTTCACATATTCTGCAATTTCATTTACCGGATATGCATCAATTTCCCAACCGAATTTAATCTGAGCCTCTACTTTATCACCCTCAGTTACTGCCACATTTCTCATGTTATCTGCAATGCGTACTACACGGATATGAGAGGATTCCATCAAGCCTACTGCTGTTCTCATCCATCCGGCAAGACTGTTTTTAACAGCTTCATCATCCCAGTGTCCGACGATGATTTTGCGTTCAATTCCCATCCTGCTCACGATATGACCATATTCGCGATCTCCATGTGCGGATTGATTTTCATTCATAAAATCCATATCAATTGTATCATAAGGAATTTCCTGATTAAACTGTGTGTGTAAATGACACAATGGTTTTCTATATTCTTGAAGTCCCAGTATCCATGATTTTGCAGGAGAAAATGTATGCATCCAGGTAATAACACCTGCACAGTTTTCGTCTGCATTTGCTTCATTAAAAGTTTTTCTGATAAGCTCATTGGTGATCAAGGTTGGTTTCCATACCACTTCATATGGAAGTAAACCAGATTTATTTAATTCCTCTACTATGATCTGTGAATGCTTCGCAACATTTGCCAGACACTCATCTCCATATAAATCTTGTGAACCTGTACAAAACCAAAATTTGTATGCCTTACTTGTCTCCATCTTAAAATCCTCCTATAAACTAATATATTGGTATGCTTCTTTGATTTTAAGTATAGAACTTGTACGTAAGTATATACAAGTTGTTTTTATGATTTTCTACGATCTTTACAGGATGAACGAATAATCAGTTCCGGCTTAATTACTCTTGTCACTTTACTGTCTTTATCATTCACCCCATTTATTTTTTCTAAAAGCAGCTCTGCAACCATTTCTCCGATTTTCTCCTGCGGATGAGAAATGGTAGTCAGCTTGACCGGTCCATTTTCTGCAATCAGGGAATTATCATAGCCTGTGATCGAAATATCCTCTGGTACTCTGATTCCATAGCGGTCCAACGCTTTAATTACTTCTAATGCAATCTGATCATT
>JAAYYM010000404.1 GCA_012515365.1 Clostridia bacterium | reverse complement strand
TACGACTGTTTTTTCTCCTGATTTTTTTAAAAGCTGCGATATCTTATTCTTATGTGCTCCTGTGATTAGTATTTCCAAGCTTTTAGAGCAGCTGCGGAACCATATTCCAAATCACTGTATCATAACAGATGTCGGAAGTGTAAAAGGATTTATTGCCGAGAGTATCGCAATGTTAAATCTTTCATCGCACTATATTGGCGGACATCCTATGGCAGGTTCTGAACGGAGCGGATATGAGCACGCCTCTGAACGATTATTTGAAAATGCATATTATGTTCTGTCACCTTCTCCTGCTTCCAAGGCTGAAGATCTTGCGCTTATGAAACAGCTTGTAGCCTCAATCGGAGCGCTGCCAATCGTTCTCCCTGCACCACTTCATGACCATGCAACAGGTGTGATCAGTCATCTGCCTCATATCATTGCCGCATCACTGGTACAGTTTTTAAAGCAACAGGACACAGCAGATGAGCTTATGAAAACATTGGCTGCAGGCGGCTTTAAGGATATCACTAGAATAGCTTCCTCTTCTCCTGCCATGTGGAAGGATATCTGTTTGACAAATGAGAGCGAGTTGTATGATCTTTTGGATCAATTCACTGACTATCTGTCCGAGGTCAAACAGATCATCAGACAAAAAAATGAACCAAAACTGATTCATTTCTTCGAGGAGGCGCGTGATTACCGTAACTCCATGACAGATCATAAACAGGGATCTATTACAAGAGTGTTTGCTCTTTACTGTGACATCCCTGATGAAACAGGAATCATAGCAACTATAGCGACCATACTTGCCGAACATAAAATCAGTATTAAAAATATTGGGATTATCAATAACAGAGAGTTTGAGGACGGTGTTCTTCGTATCGAATTTTATGATGCGGATTCTGTCGAACAAGCTGCTATTTTGTTGAGAAAAAGAGAGTACATTATTTGCAAGCAGCTCTGATTTATGCTATACTGATTCACGGAGTTTATACAGTATTACCAATCCAATGGGATTTAGGAGAATAAAAAATGAAATTTCATAAAGCATCTTCCCTGAAAGGAACCATTACTGTTCCGGGAGATAAATCAATATCACATCGTGCTGTTATGTTAGGTTCTCTTGCAAAGGGAAAAACCGAAATACATAATTTTCTGTTTGGTGCTGATTGCTTTTCTACAATAGAGTGTTTTCAAAAAATGGGAATTAAAATTGATACCGTTAATTCAGCAACTGATATTATCATCATTGAAGGAAATGGACTGCATGGTTTAAAAGCCCCTTCCTCTTTTCTTGATGTTGGTAACAGCGGTACAACACTGAGACTTTTATCCGGTATCCTGTCTGCTCAGAAATTTGACGTAGAAATCACAGGTGATGGCTCTATTCAAAGGCGCCCCATGCAACGAATCATGGATCCGCTTTCTTTAATGGGTGCCGACATCACAAGTGTAATGGATAATAACTGTGCACCGCTTCGTATCCATGGAAAACAATTAAAAGGAATCGAATATCAAAGTCCTTTTGCTTCTGCTCAGGTCAAATCCTCAATCCTGCTTGCAGGTCTTTTTGCAGATGGAAAAACATCCGTAATCGAATCTAGTCCATCTCGAAACCATTCAGAACTAATGATTGATTATTTTGGTGGCGAGATTTATCTGGAAGGAAACAAAATCACAGTCTGCCCTGAGCCAACCTTAAAGGGGCAGCGTGTTATGATACCGGGAGATCTGTCCTCTGCTGCTTACTTCATTGCTGCAGCACTGATTGTTCCAGATTCAGAAATAATATTACGCTATGTCGGAACTAATCCTACACGCGCCGGTATTCTTGAGGTAGTAAAACAAATGGGTGGAAATATTGAGCTTCTTAACGAAGGTTTTGATGGTGAACCGTTTGCAGATATCCTTGTACGCTCATCAAAACTGCATGGCATAGAAATCTCAGGTGAAATTATTCCCCGACTAATCGATGAACTACCTATCATTGCTGTTATTGCTGCATTTGCAGAGGGACAGACAGTGATAAAAGATGCAACTGAGTTAAAAGTTAAAGAATCTGACCGAATCGAAACTGTTGTCGATAATCTTTCCTCTATGGGTGCCGATATCACCGCCACCTCTGATGGCATGATCATTAATGGTGGTCGTCCTCTGCATGGAGCTGTGCTTGGTTCTCGTCTGGATCATCGTATCGCAATGTCATTTGCCGTAGCAGGTCTTGGCGCATCCGGTACGACAGAGATCATCGGCAGCGAATGTGTAAAGATCTCCTATCCCGGCTT
>JAAYYM010000754.1 GCA_012515365.1 Clostridia bacterium | reverse complement strand
CAACCCAGTCTGTAAAGAATCGCCAAAATGAACGAATAAACTACAGTTGATTGCCCTATTACTCAGAGCTGGGTGCTATATACTATGCGACGCATCAATAAACATCCCCCGGCTGAGTGTACTGACCCCCATTATTTGGACACAGATAATGGGGGTCAGTACACAATGAGAGGAGATTCTTAAACTTAGACACAAAAAACCAGGTGGAAACCACCTGGTTTTTGCATCTCTAAAAGGTTCCGGTTATTCTTTGCAGTAACACATTATGCTTTGCGTTTTCTGCCAAAGACAGCAATAAGAAGAAGCAACAAACCTGAAGCAAGCATCATTCCTGCGTTAAGGTACATATCACTTACATCATCAGTCTTGGGGACATGGTTGGTGAATGTAGTCATTCCATCAGGATCTGTTGCACCGTCATCCTTGTCCTGCTTAGCTTCATTCGAGATGATCGTCAGCTGTCCGCTGCGATCCTCAACTTCTATAGTCAGAGTCCAGTGAACCGTATCATATGTGATTCCATCCTCTATAGGAGTTGCCGGGATAATCTCCTCGACATGGAATTTATATGTGCCGGCTTTTCTGAATGTCATCGTGCTGAATAGTTCTTCAGCATCTGTCTGACCTGCAGGTACAACGACTATCACGGTATCTTCTGCATCTTCTCCCTGGAAAGGAGTATCGTCGTGGTATACGCCTTCGTCCGGGTTAGCTGCATCCGGTGTCATTGTGAATGTGAATGTCTTATCCTCGACGGTCGGCTCTCCACTCATCCTCTTATGAGCCTTCGGAATGAATAATGTAGGTGCAGGTGTGTACTTATTAGTGAACACAGCTATCTCCGCAGTCTGCTCAGTCTGATCTTCGTCTGCACTGCTGTAAGCACCTGCTGCCTGCAAATTCTCTCCTACGCCTGTTACCACTACAGTATATGTATACTCCTTAGAGTCATATACGAAGCAAGGGTCAAGGGCTCCGTTAGTGTTAGGTGTCTCTGTTATCTTGAACTTATATGTTCCTTCTACCAGGAATGTGATCTCATCAAATAGTCCGGAATCAGTCTGTGAGCTTGGTCCAAGAGTGAGCGTCTTCGTCTGAGTAGTAAACGGAGCATCGCCTACCTTGACATAATCGAAGTCACCATTATCTCCGGCAGCCTTCTCAAGCTTGAATTCGAATGTCACATCTTCGGTTGGTATTTCACCTGTAAGATACTTTTCGTATCCGGGCTGTGCCTTGGCAGGTGTAGGACCATAGGTGTTCTCGAACTGTCCTGTAAATGTAGCTGTGCTCTCATCAAGATCCCAGCCATCCTCAGGATCGCAGGTTACAGCAACACCAAGTTTGTTGGTCTTGTTGATCGTTGTCGTAACAGTGATATTGTACACAGTATCATCATACACTACACCGAATATACGATCTTCCGGATCCGGTATGACTTCCTTGATGGTGTAATGGAATTTCTTGTCACCGTCGGTGTACTCTACATCATCAAAGGTACCCTGGAAGAAATCGATCTGTCCGAAGTCGACCTTTCCGTCTGCATCGCAGGCAATTACCAGCTTGCCGTTTTCTGCTCCTTCAGGCATCGGTGCATCACCTACTGCAGCAAGTTCAAATTCGAAGTCTCCCTCATTGAGTTTGAGAACTCCTGTTAGCGTCTTCTCAGCCTTCGGATTCCATGAACCGCTTGCTTTGAACTTGTTCGTCATTACGAGCGGAGCAGTCAGCGTCGCTTTGTCTGATGTAACGTCCAGTGTGCCGTCATAGATCGGATCATCATCTTCATCCTTCTTTTCTGCAACGGTCACTGTAACAGTTTCATCAGCAGCAACTGAATAAATTCCAT
>JAAYYM010000403.1 GCA_012515365.1 Clostridia bacterium | reverse complement strand
CACCCAGAAATCATAGGTTCTGTGATAGGTAATGATCAGTGAAACCAGTGTCAGCAGAGAAAATATCATCATATCTTCGCCCTTTGGCATTTTGCAGACAATCCATAAAAGCAGACACATCATAACAACTGCCAAGCCATATGATATAGGCGAACCGCCAAACAAAGCACCAAGATCGATTCCACCTTCTCCAGCAAGTGCACTGGATACCTTCAATGGCAAAATAATCATATCGATCACACTTGTTCCAAGCCAAAATGCCGCAAAAAAGGTCATGATCACATGTACCAGAATGGAAGCCACAAATTCCCGCCATCTTTTCTTATACAAAAAATACAAGGCCAATGGTGCCGTTAATGTATATTTAAAATAACTCACCGCAAGTGCTGCAGCAATAGACAGTTTGAATTTTTTAGGATCTTTTCGTTCTTCATTTTTCTGACATGCATATACTGCAATTAGAAAGAACATAAAAGAAAAGAGTGTATGCTGCCCTACTCCCAGCTGATTTCTGTATGGTGTTCCTGAAATCATGAATAATATCAGCAAACAAAATGGACGTAGCTGGATATCCTTTAAGAAAGTCTTACGCAGAAGCCAGATGATCATTCCTGTAAAACACAGATTTGATACAAGCCATGCATATCTTGCAATCAGAGGCGGCAGAAATGTATACGGGATCAACAGCATCAGCAGTGACGGAAACTGATTCGCTTCCATCTGAAGATAATAGGTTTCAAAATCATACGCATCCAGTGCCCCTGTAGGAGAAAGTGATTCTATATACGGATTGATTTTAAGTGTAAATGCTTTCGCTGCATCCCATTGAAAATCCTGACTGACCTCTATTGCATTTTTACATCCCTGCAGCAGAGAAATTGCTGCAAGGATGGCAAATACGACAATCAGTACAATTTGTATTTTTTTGCTGTTTCTGATTTTTTCAATCATCATCATTCCTTATAAGAGCTGATTAAGTGCATCTGTCAATTTTTGAAGCTTTTGTTCTGAATCCTTAAGAGAATCTCCCTTTACACCCATATAGAACTTGATCTTCGGTTCTGTTCCTGATGGTCTTGCACAGCACCAGGAGTCATTCTCGAGTTCGAAATACAGAACATTTGAAGTTGGAAGTCCTGTCTTTGTTTTTTCATTCGTTGCAAGATTGATGACTTCATCTTTCTCGTAATCTCTGAAATTGATCACTGCAAGATCACCAAATGCTGTCGGTGGATTCTGGCGAAGCTTTTCCATGATCGCTTTGATCTGATCTGCTCCTTCGATTCCTTTTAATGTAATTGTATGCATACCTTCTCTATAATAGCCATATTTTTCATATACAGCAATCATCTGATCCCATAATGTGATTCCCTGATGTTTACAGAATGCTGCAACCTCACATAAACACATTACTGCCACGACCGCATCCTTATCTCTTGCATGTGTTCCTGCCAGACAACCATAGCTTTCTTCAAATCCAAACATATACTCATACGTATGATTCTGCTTAAACAGCTTGATCTGTTCCCCGATATATTTAAAGCCTGTCAGTACCTCGATCAGTTTCACCTGATAGTCCTTTGCTAAAGCATCCACCATATTTGTCGTAACAATGGTTTTAACCAGTGCCGCATTATCCGGCAACTGATTCAGAGCCTTACGTTCACGCAAAATATATTCTGCGATTAAGAATCCGGACATATTTCCTGTAAACGGAATATACTCACCTGTCTTCGTATCACGCGCATAGATTCCAAGTCTGTCAGCGTCCGGATCTGTAGCCAGTACAATATCAGCATCCTTCTCTTTTGCCAGTGAAAGTGCCAGTTTGAATGCTGCCGGATCCTCTGGATTCGGATATGCAAGTGTCGTAAATGCCGGATCAGGCAATTCCTGTTCAGGTACAACATAAACATGTTTAAAGCCCAATTCACTTAAAATTCTTCTGACTGGCAGATTGCCTGTTCCGTGTAATGGAGTATATACAATCTTAATATCATTTGCGACTTCTTTGATGATTTCCGGATGGATGATCAGTTTTTTCAGCTCTTCCATATATTGATCATCAATGTCACTGCCGATTACATTGTACAGTCTTTTTACAATTGCCTCTTCTTTGCTGATAGTTTTAACAT
>JAAYYM010000402.1 GCA_012515365.1 Clostridia bacterium | reverse complement strand
TAAAGAAAACACAGTTGACCCATCTTTATGAGCTTTTAGCTGAATATCATGAAAGAAAAGAACAGGTAGATCAGGCTGAAGATGACTGTAAGAAACAGCTTGGTATTTTTGAACAGATCGTAGCAAATCCGGAGGAAGTTGATTTTGAGCGTGTTGGGGCGCATTATGAACATACATATGCCCTGCAGAGCGCGCTTCATCGTATCCTGTCAAGTCCAGAGGAATATGAGGATGTGTATGAAAAACTGATTCCCTACTGCAGAAATTTAAGTGCATTCAGGGAAGCAAATAATCAGCTCATAGAAGACTATAGTTCGTTACATATGGAACTGCTTAAAATGGAAGTACAGCTTTGTGAAACGTATGAGATCAAGATTGAACGTCTGATGAAGGAGCCTTTATGGGATGTTGCGTTAAGAAGACAGATCGCTACATGGCTTAAGAATATGGATGGTCTGCGCGCTTATACAGTATTTCTTAAAACAAAGGATGAGATACAGACAAATGGACCGGCCCAGATGCTTGATCTGCTCAAGTCAGGAGAGCTTACAGAGGAAGAACTTCTGCCATGTTATATTGCCAATATTTCTTATGCAATGATCTGCTATACCATGAGTCAGAGTGAGATATTATCAGAGTTTAATGGTGCTATTTTTGAAGATACGATTAAAAAATATAAAGAAACCATTCAAAAATTTGAGACACTGACGATACAGGAGCTTGTCGCTGTATTATCAGAAAAGATCCCGAGTACAAACGGCAATGCAACTGCATCTTCAGAGCTTGGAATCCTGCAAAAAGCGATCAGGAGCGGACGCAGAGTGCAGTCAATCCGACGTTTGTTTGACAGCATTCCAACGTTATTGCGTATGTTGAGTCCATGTATGTTAATGAGTCCGATTTCAGTGGCACAGTATATTGACCCGGCATTTCCTAAATTTGATCTGGTCATTTTTGATGAAGCATCACAGCTGCCGACTTCTATTGCAGCGGGTACGATAGCAAGAGGAAAAAGTGTCGTGGTAGTAGGAGATCCGAAGCAACTGCCGCCGACCTCTTTCTTTGCTGCGAATCAGGTGGATGAAGAACATTATGAAGCAGAGGATCTGGAGAGTTTGTTAGATGACTGTCTGGCACTTTCCATGCCAAAGGAGCATTTACTGTGGCATTATCGTTCTAGACATGAGAGTCTGATCGCATACAGCAACCGCCAGTATTATGACAATCAGCTTTATACATTCCCATCACCGAATGATTTGGTTTCACAGGTTAAATTGATCCCTGTAAAGGGATTTTATGATAAGGGTAACACGAAGCAAAACCGTGCCGAGGCTGAGGCAGTCGTGGCCGAGATTGTCAGACGCCTTAGTGATGAAAAGCTGCGAAAAGACAGCATCGGTGTCGTGACCTTTAGTGTGGCGCAGCAGATTTTAATCGATGATCTGCTAAATGAGCAGTATCAGCAATATCCATATCTAGAGCAGTTTAACCTGGAAAGTGATGAGCCTTTGTTTATTAAGAATTTGGAAAACGTACAGGGCGATGAACGTGATGTCATCCTTTTCTCGATCGGGTATGGTCCTGACCGTGAAGGAAAGGTATCTATGAATTTTGGCCCGATTAACCAAGATGGTGGCTGGCGCAGACTGAATGTAGCTATCTCACGTTCGAGAAAGCAAATGCTTGTTTATTCTACCCTGATACCGGAGCAGATTGATCTTTCAAGAACGCGTTCGGAGGGTGTTGCAGGGCTTAAGGGATTTTTGGAATACGCACAAAAGGGAAAAGAAGGTCTGGCCATTAAGAATGGTACACAGACTTATCGGAATCATGCAATCGAGGAGTTGATTGCAAAGAGAATACGCCACATGGGATATGATGTGAAATGTAACATTGGATGCTCAGCTTATCAGATTGACATTGGTATTGTAGATCCGCAGAATCCACAGAGCTATCTGCTGGGTGTGATTTTCGACGGAGAGAATTATAAGCTTTCAGGAACAGCCAGAGACCGTAATATCCTGCAGCCTTCTATTTTGGAAGGACTAGGATGGCGAATCCTGCGTGTGTGGGTGCTTGACTGGCTCGACAGTCCGGACCGCGTGATCAGTAAGATCCGCACAGAGCTTGAATACATTCTTGAACACCGCGATGTTGTAAAAGAGGAACCTGATCAGCCATATATCCCTGTTTCACAGGAAAATGAGAGTATAGCAGGCACTACAGCAGATACTACAGCTTCAGAAGTGGAGCCACAGGCAGATACCCAAGCTCCAAAAGTGGAGTCACAGGCAGATACAACGGATGGGGACAGCGTTGTACTTTCAGGAATCACCTTCCAAAAGGAAGAGCAGCGCGGCAACCCTTATGAAGCAACATACCATAATGTGGTCCTCAAGATACAGGGAACAGCCGAGCAGTTTTATGAAGCATCTAATACCAGAAAGATTTTAGTCATGGTCAAGGAAGTCGTAGGAGCAGAAGCTCCGATCAGTAAAAAAATGCTCTTTAAGAAGGTTCTCGCAGCATGGCAGATTAGCCGGAGCGGCGGGAAAATAGAATTTATCATGGATATGGTATTAAGAAGCATGGAAACCAAAACAACGGAGTCTAACGGTGTTACTTTCTATTGGAGAAAGGATCAGGAACCTGCAGAATACATGGAGTACAGAGTTCCCGCTGAGGGAGATGACAAACGTGCTATGGAGGACATTTGCCCGGAGGAAATCGCCAATGCCATTCGAACGATTGTAACAGCGCAGATCGGACTGTCGCGGACAGATCTGATCAGAGAATGCGCAAAGGTCTTTGGGTACAGCAGGCTTGGTACTTCCATAGAAGTAGCGGTGAATGCTGCAATTGAAATTGCAGTCGCGCGCGGAAGCATCCATATATCAGAGGACTCAGAGCACATCAGTCTGCCACAGTGACAGCAGTCTGTAACAATGACATCAGTCTGCTATAGTGAGAACAGACAGCCACGGTGACAGCAGTTTTTTAGCAGTGAAATTACAACTTACTTTGAGATAAATACAGCTTACCTCGATTTTAAGGTTTTTCCAAATGGAACGTGATATATTGCAGATATTAAAAGCAAACAGGAGGAAAAAAATATGTCAGTTATTATTTTATGCATTCTGGCAGCAGTCGAGGTATTGTTGGCGGTATGGTGTATCAAGAACCAGACAGCAGGGTTTTTAGAACGCGCTTATGTGCGGGCAGGTGAGCTTACGCTGTTTGTTATATTTACAATCATACCTGTTCTTAAAGGAGGACTTCGTTATCAACTGCTTGCAGCAGCATTAGTGATACGTGCCATTGTTGCACTGATCGTATTATGGCGTCAAAAGAAGAAAGAGGATGCTCATAAACAAACCTATCGTGTAACACGTGTGGTGATTAGGGCAGCAGGATCAGTTTTAGTATTTGCAGTGGCATTGATTCCAGCATTTATCTTTCCACAGTATCAGGAACCAAGGGTAACCGGTACACATGAAGTCGCTACAGCAGTATATACTTATGAGGATCCGGATCGAATCGAGAGCTTTAATTCTAACAATGAGCCGAGAAAGGTGACTGTGGAATTCTGGTATCCAAAGGATTGGGATCATAATGAACAATATCCGCTTGTCTTATTTTCTCATGGCGCATTCGGGGTACGTTCAGCCAATACATCGACCTATCAAGAGCTTGCTTCTAATGGTTATGTGGTTGGTGCATTGGATCATCCTTATCATTCTATGTTTTCAAGTGATGCAATGGGTAATATAACGTTAATCAGCCAGGATTTTTTAGCTTCGGTTTTAGCCTGCAACAATGGAACCTATGTTGATCGTGAAAAATATGAACAGGAACAGCAATGGATGAAGCTACGCGTGGCAGACATTGAGTTTATTCTTGACCGTATTCTGAAGGAACACGCCACTTCGCAGACAGATAAGGAACAAATAACAGCTTCGCAAACGGAAAAGGAAGAAGCGGCAGATTCGCAGTTTAATGAAGATAATCAGATCAATGAAGTGTTTCGAAT
This sequence comes from Clostridia bacterium, assembly GCA_012515365.1. Next base: position 2,788 of record JAAYYM010000402.1, on the reverse strand, counting down.
GATTGATCCAAAGAAAATCGGAATGGCAGGACATTCTCTTGGCGGGGCAGCAGGAGCACAGGTCGCCAGAGAGAAAAACGATATAGATGCAGTGGTTTGTCTGGATGCTACCATGATGGGCGAGTATGTGGATTATGATGATGAGAGTCATTGTGAAATATTTTGTGATGAGCCTTATCCGGTGCCAATTATTCGCTTTTATACAGATGACATCATGAAAGCACTTGAGCAGCTGCCGGAGGATTCTGAATTCGTCGACCGTGTTGCAGGAGCTGGGGCACCAGCGGATTATGAGGTTTATTACGAACATACCAATCATATGAGTCTGACAGATTTGACACTTGTCTCTCCGTGTATGGTAAAGCTGATTGTAAACACAGCTAATCTTAAAAACGGTGCTCAGACGCAGAATCCCAGACAAGTGCTTGAATCAATGAACAGTACTATTTTACACTTTTTTGATTATTATCTAAAAGGACAGGGAGATAACAATGAAATTACATGATATCACGCAGGAGCTTTTTAGGGGACCAGTGTATCCGGGAGATCCTGTTCCAAAGAAAGAGCCGATGAAATCAACAGGGTCAGGAGATGGATATAATCTGACCCTGTTATCAATGGGAAGCCATAATGGGACACATATGGATGCGCCTTTTCATTTTCTGGAAGATGGAAATACAGTCGAAAAGGTGGCACTTGAGCAGTGCATTGGTACCTGTAAAGTCGTGTGGCACAATGGCAATGTATCAGGAGTCGATATGGAGCAGTTCCTAAAGGACGGCACAAAGAAGCTTTTGATCAAGGGAAAGGCTGACTTATCAATAGAAGCAGCAACAGTAGCGGCGAAGTATAAGCTTGAACTGATCGGGGTCGAGGAGATCAGTGTTGCAGTTTTGGCAGTGACAACAGCTGTTCATAAGGCTTTGTTATCTGCAAAAACAGTCATTGTAGAGGGGCTGGAGCTTAAGGATGTATCCGAGGGACATTACTTTTTGAGCTGTCTTCCACTTAAGATGGAAGGACTTGACGGCTCTCCGGTACGCGCTGTATTACTGGAAAAGGAATCTTGTATTCCGGGCTATCAGGATGAGAAGATCAAGCGGATCAGATTCAAGGATGTATATTATTTTGAGGCAGTAGATAATAGAGTTTTTCTTTACTGTCAGGATGAAGTATATGAGACAAAAAACAAACTTTATGAGGTCGAAACATTGTATGATTCATATTTTCGGGCTTCTAAATCAGTGGTGCTGAATATAGATCAGATCGACAGCATCAAACCTTCACTTTCAGGTAGATTCAGAGCAACATTGCTGAATGGGGAAGAGGTCGAAATATCCAGACAATATGTGCCGGTTCTAAAAAATAAACTGGGGGTGTAGATATGAATAAGTTGAAAAGAATGACGTTGGATTTCTTAACGATTTTTGCAGTTTTGGTAGTAGTACAAACAGTTTCCTATCAGCTGTTAGGCTATCAGGAAATACCGGTAAGCTTTATCTATTACTGCCTATTGTTTTCTTTACTTGGAACACTGCCGGGCTTGCTCTTTTTTATGGGAGAGAATTTAAGTGAAACTTATATTCACATACAGTATGCCATTCACTTTATACTGGTGGAACTGCTTATCTGCATTGTGGCTTATGTGATGAACTTTGTACATACACCATTTCAGATACTGGTCTTAGTAGTAGATGTGGCAATTATTTATGTTGTTAAGCGGGCATTAAGTTTTAGGCAGGATTATAAATTATCAGAAGACCTCAATGAGAAAATTAAAGAACGAAGGATGAAATCGCTCCACGAATAAATTTTTTCGCAATTACCTGTAAATCGATATAAGAAAGGGTGGCAAAGGTATGGAAAAACGATTAAAGGAGTATATCAAATATGCCCAGAATCTGTCAAAAACATCATGGAAATCTAAAGAGGAACAGAAACAGATGCAGGAAGCTATGCTTACACAAATTTCTCTTTTTCAGCATGAACGACTGATCCATTTGATTGTGACCGTTGTATTTGCCATTCTTACATTTATGACACTGATTTCCAGTCTCTTCGTTTCGAATCTTTATCTCTATCTGCTCATGGCACTTTTGATTATCCTGTTAATTCCATATATCAGACATTACTATATACTCGAAAACGGTGTTCAGAAGCTATATGATTTATATGATGGATTATTTTGCGAAAGAATCAGTTGAACACAATGTAAATATATGGTATTGTAGGAAAGGGAAAACAGACAGGAAATGGAGTGAAATCTGCGATGGAGAGTAATTTATCAGCAGAGAGCAAGCTGAAAGAGGTATACAAAAATCCGGTCGGTCATGATATCATCAAGCGGCTGCTGGGTGCACTTAAAATGAAAGAGGGGTTAATTACAAATCCGATTATTGGTAACATGAGACTGCAGACGTTGTCTTCATTGACCAATAAAAATTTTGATCAGTTTCAGTCTTTGATTCAGTTGATGAATCATGAAAAGGATGTGCCGGATTTCGAGGATCAGAGGGTTCGCGAAGTGTGGTGGAAGGAAGCAGTTTTTTATCAGATTTATCCGAGAAGCTTTATGGACAGTAATGCAGATGGAATTGGAGACTTAAATGGTATTATTTCAAAACTGGATTATCTTAAGGAGATGGGGGTAGATGCGATCTGGCTGTCTCCCATTTTTGATTCTCCAAATGCTGACAATGGATATGATATCAGAGATTATCAGAAAATCATGCAGGAATATGGAAGCATGGAAGATTTTAAACGTATGACAGAAGAAATCCATAAACGC
>JAAYYM010000401.1 GCA_012515365.1 Clostridia bacterium | reverse complement strand
ACATGAGGTTCTGCTAAACATGAGGTTCTGCTAAACACGAGGTTCTGCTAAACATGAGGTTGTGTTGAAGATGTAGGGCATGATAGAGATGGGGTTCTGGCGTCGTTCTCTTCAACCTCAGGGATATAAAAAAGCATGTGCAGTGGCACATGCTTTTTTATTGAGTTTACAGACTCCTTGGGCTCACCGAAATCCATCTCTATCATGCCCTGCATCTTCCTGATACATCGTCGATGGGTTTGCTTGTGGATAGGTTACATGATTATGCGAATCCAGTAGTAGGTCCACTTTCGTTCTTCTTTGATCCAATCGAGTATCTGCTTTTGTTCTTTAATTGTTTGTTCAATGATAGATGAGGTGATCTGCTGATTACCATAAATATAATCTTCGAGGTGATCAATGAAGGTCATTTTTACTTCTGGGATCTGATGTTCACAATGTAGTTTTAGTTCATGAAGCGTTTCTGCTGTGCTTCGTTCTATATGTAGGCGAGACAATAACCATAAATTCTTTTTTACTTCTGCCATAAACTGCTCATCCAGGGACATCTTGTTATAGCGTAGCTTGCGAATCATGCGTTCCAGTAGAAAGAGAATGATCAGAAATATGATAACTGTAAGAAGGGTCGTTCTAATTATTTTACCAAGGCGATAGGTACGAATCTGTTCTTGCTCTTTACGCTTTTCGATTTCTTCCTCTAGTTCTTCTTCCTGATCTGCTGTTCCGCTCCCATTTCGGCTTCCTGCATTATAAGAACCGCCAGCTGTATCTTTATACGGAATACCATCGATATTCCATGGCGTATAACGCATTTCTCCATATCCGGGTGTAGGTTCAAACGGAATCCATCCAAAGCCATCTATATAGACTTCTGGCCATGCATGCGCACTCTTTGCATACACTGGTATCTCCTTTGCTCCATGAGTTGCTACACTAAAACCTTCTACATATCTGGCCGGTATCCCTTCGGCTCTTGCCATTAATATGAAAGCCGTTGCAAAGAAAGAACAGTAACCTTCTTTTTTACTCATAAAATAATCCATAAAATCCGATTCATTTCTAACAGATGTCGGAATAGATCCCGGAGTCGTTGTGTAGGAATACGAAGTAAGCATTCTCTCGATTGCCTTTAACTTACCTAGCTTTGTATCCTCATCCTCTATAGCTTTATCAAGTATCATTCTGACTTCATCAGACAGCTTGACCTCCTTACAATAAACATCATAAATATTCTCTCTGTAAGCCTTTAAATCGCCCCATTGGGGTCTGTTCGGACTGTTTTGATAATATCCGTTGATCATATTGTTCCAAAATCTTTCATCTTCGATGTGCTCTGACTCCATGTATTCATAAAGTGCAGGCTGATCCAGATTGAGCTGAAAAAAAGAAACTGTATACTTCGTCCCATAACCTTGCTTTTTATCAAATAAAATGTCTGTACTCTGCACGAAATTCTCTGAGCTGTTAATCGATTTTGTCTTGACCGGCGCAAACAAAAAAGAGGATTGAAAGAAACGATACTTAATATCAAGCTTTGTTTCCGCCATAAAATCATTTGCATTTCCCTCGTACAGTCTCAACGCATATAAGGTCTCCATTGTATCCAAAAGTCTTTCATTCTCATACTGTTTTTTAGTCGCATGCCACTGTGTTCCGTCAAAAGTGTCAAACATTTTACCTGTCAGATAAACATTTGTCTTGAGCGAAGTTACACCCTTAACAGTCATAACCTCTTGCGGATTTTCCAATAGGTTCCCCTTTAAATCAGCCTGTTCAGAAAAACCGGCAAATCCAATATCAAAATCCTCCTGATCTCCATTTGTAATATGCTCTACCATAGTAGTGACCGATTCTTTCACACTGGCGTAAATATTCTTAACAAATTTCCAGTCGTATGGCTTCTGATAATCAGGCAGAAAGCTAAGAACAAGTAAATACAGGATACAGAACGGCATGATCCAGAGCATGTAAGGTTTCAGCTCTCTGCTTCTCTCCTTTTTCCAATGAAGTTTAGTACACTCAATATAAGTAAGACAAATATACCAAAGCAAAAATGTAACACCCATATGAGAAATCGGAAGCCTTAAAAAGATCCCAAACAGAATGAACAGCAAAGAAGAAATGGCAAGGGCATACCTGATCCAGACCAGATGTTCCATTATAGTCTGTAGAATAAACATAAGCAATGCAAATAAAATCGTCTGAACCAGCTCATATAAAAGTACTTCTTCCTCAAGCCAGACTGTGCCACTTAGCAGCCAGTCCAAATAATGCCTAAAGAATACCACCATGTTCTGTGGTGTCACAAAGGCAATCAAAGCTGCACATACTGCGATCGCTCCAATGATGCATAGCAGCCTGCCTCTGAAACCTGTATAAAGAAATACCGTCAAGCCGATCAGTATAAGTGTACCGATCAGTACATGTTCAATTCCTGCATGCCTGATTGCACAATAATTTCCCACACCAAAAAGAAGCATACACAGAAGTAGCCAGGTATTCAATAACCGATATAACAAATCATTCCATTTTATACGCTTCCATCTACTCTCGTTCATAAAATATCCCTAAGCTCCGCATTGACAGGTACCGTAATAATGCGTAAACGTTCATTTCCCTGTTTTTTCAGTTCATCTATATTTTCATCCGTGACAACGTAAAGCACCACTACTGTTCCCTGAGCCAGGCAGGCGTCAAACTGTACTAAAATCTGCGTTGTCAAATTTGAAAGTACACCAAATAGTATCTTACAATGATGTGTCATGCTCTGGTGTAAGATACTCTGCAATTCATTTTGAATGTCATTCTCCTGTAGGAATTGCGTTTGTGAAACAGACTTATATAATGCTTCATAATCACGAAGACTTCCAACAGTCTGCGAAACCGCCGATGTTTTCTGTGATAAAAGTGTATAGCTGATTGCTCTCTCTGCTAAAAACAGGCCAAGTGCAAGCGTTGTCTCCAAGATTTGATTTTCCGGAGGCAGATATTCTAAAAGATCCTTGCCATAACGTTTCGTTTCAAAAAACAGGCAAATCATCTGTTTGTCTTCGCCTGTACGCGTCCGAACCTTTAGCTTCTGTTCCTTCGCTGTCGCTTTCCAGTGAATTTGAGAAACTGGATCTCCGGCTATATAATCCCTTACAACAATATCCGGCTCCGTGTCCGCATATTGATTTTCTTTTTGTACAAAGGCTACAATATCTTGAATGCTGTTAAGCTCATCCAAGTGTATCATCCTTGGTTTAACAAGTGCCTTGATTGTTTCTGTCGTTTTATATTTGAACGTAAACAGACGAAAAAAGTCCGTCACTACGACCTCTTTAATTCCTACCTCATACTCTCCCCGATACCTGCAGACAAGCTTTGTTTCATAAGTATAACGGTCTCCCGGCAAAAGCTCATATTCCATATCATCTGGGATGTCCTCCACATAGGAAAGCGTTGAGAACATTCTTGCCTTTACACTTGCAAATCCATATTTATCTTCGTTTTGGAGAACAAAATAATAAGGTACGGACTGACGGCATATGATATCCCTGCTCTCGATCTTCTGATAAATTCGAAATCGTATAAATACACATAAACAATAGACCAAAGAAAGAAAAGGTATCAGAGTGATTGCAAAAAACAATCCATAGCTCGCACTCCCTCCATAGTTACTGATGATCCATAGAGAGATCAGCCAGATTCCAAGAAGAATCCATTTCCGTTTCCACATCCTGACCTCCTAAACCGGCACCTTGACCTTCAAAATCAGACTCTTTAAGATACTCGAGACATTCTCTTTGCGGATCTGCGCTTCTGGCGACAAAGACAGTCTGTGTGCAAGTACTGAATCTGCCACATATTTTACATCATCCGGTTTCACATAGTCTCGTTCTTCCAGATATGCTGCAGCTTGTGAAGCACGAATCAAAGAAAGATACGCACGTGGACTGGCACCTAATTTAAAACGCTCTTCACTTCTTGTTGCCTCAATGATAGTCTGCATATATTGAAGCATTTCATCTGTAATGCTGATTCTACCTACCTGGCTTCTGGCTTCTACAATGTCTTTTGCACTACATACGCCGGTAACAGTATCCGGTGTTTTTCCCTGCAAAAACTGTGACGCCATTCTGATTTCCTGTTCCTTGTCCGGATAGCCAATAGAAAGGCGCATCATAAAACGATCCATCTGTGCTTCCGGCAACGGATAGGTTCCTAAAAACTCAACCGGATTCTGAGTCGCGATCACCATAAAAGGATCCGGCAACGGATAAGTCACACCATCCACACTTACCTGTCCTTCAGCCATAGCCTCTAACAAACTGGATTGTGTTTTCGGAGATGTTCTGTTGATCTCATCTCCTAGTAAAATGTTGTGCATAATCACACCATCTCTATGCTCGAATTCTCCTGTTTTCATATTATAAACAGACATTCCTACCACATCACCCGGCAGAGTGTCCGGTGTAAACTGGATTCTTCCAAAGGTACACTCCATACTTTTGGTCAATGTAGCTGCAAGTGTCGTTTTTCCGACTCCCGGTACATCCTCAAGTAAGACATGACCTCCCGCGATCAAACATATAATAACCCGATTTACAATATCTTCTTTCCCGACAAATACATGATTAATGCTCTTTTTCATCTGTTTCAAAAGTTCCTGCTCTTTTGTCATGCCACCGTTTCCTCTCCCTCATCTTCAAAGGTTGATACAACTACAAATATTGTAACATTTTACTATAATAAAGACAATCCGCTGTTTCAAATTATCAAATATTACAATTTACAATGCCTGTTTCCTGATCAATTTGTAGGATATCAACGACATCACTACTGACAGAATGAGTGCAAATGACAGAAGAATAGATGGATTAATACCAGCGGGTGCAACAGTATGATAAATGCGGTATATGAAACTTCCTATAATCGTTTCAGAGGCTGCATTTACATTAGGCAGTACAAGGAATGAAAACATCCATACAATCCATATGATCGCATAACATCTTTTACCAAAGCGATAAATGGTACTTCCCAAAAAGAAGTAAACAGAAGTTGCTGCAACGGCTGCTAACAGGAGTATCAAGACAAGATGACTGCTAATAAAGGAAGGCAGCATTATTTCATTTTGTAAATCACCAAAAAAAGTGTGGTAAAGTCTGTTTTCAATTTTGTATAGAAGCAATCCAAAGAAAAACATCAAACTGTTAAACAAGAAATCGATCAAATATGACCATGAAAAAAATGCCTTTCTTGTATTACCCATGGATATATGGAGTCTAAAATTCATAGAAAATGATACCATTCCAAGAAGAATGGTGAAAACAAAACTAAAGAAATAATAAAATATTGTCCCCATTGCAGCATACGTATTCTCTCCGTCATCTCCTGCTCTGAGGATTAACACTGCCATCATAACCCCGACTAGATAGAACACCATCGAACAAATCAGGCGAATCAGATAGTCTTTATAATAATACTTAACATGTTTCTTAAAATCTGACATATAAACCTCCTTAAATGCTTACGACATAGGATTTTATCACCCTATAATAACAATAAGATGCCAATGCATAACAACCTGCGGCGGCTAAAATCCAACCCATCTGTACATACGAGCTTATGCGTAAAATCCATACAATCTGTCCTGCCTGCGATTGAGCATCTAAAACCATAACCATTACAATACTCGAAATTGCTCCAATACTCAGCAGCGAAATCACTAGAAAAATCATTCCATACTTTTTGAAAGCTAAAAATAATGTATTAAATATCGTGCAAAATGTGAGTGCCGCCAGGCAAACTAATACAGCACATCCAGCAATCCTAACCAACTCTCCTTGCTTAAGATGCGTCATCAGGCAAAACAGCAGAATCGTCAAAACAATGATCTGCAGCCCATACACAATTTGCCCGATCAGCTGTCCGATAAAATAATGCTTTCTGGTGCATCCGAGGCTAACTGTAACCGGTAAAAAAAACTGAATGAGACTCGTCTGTGAACAAAATACTACAAATAGTGCTATGATAAAGAATGTGAATGGAAACAAAGAACAGGCTCCTTCGATCTGATCGTATTGGATATTGATACCAAAGAAAATAATGATAATCAGCATCGCCATGATCGAACTTAGGAAAACATGCTCGTATTTAAGTATCCAGTACTTAACGCTTGATCCTATCATTGTGTTCCTCCATTCCCGCATAATGCGACAAACAGATGTTGCAGCGTAACCGGCTGAACACTAATATCCATACTCTCTT
>JAAYYM010000400.1 GCA_012515365.1 Clostridia bacterium | reverse complement strand
GTGTCATTTCATATGCCTGTTCAGCTTTATGCTTAAGCATTGGAAATAAATCTTGAATGGTTAAATTACGCACTCCTTTGTATTTTCCACTGTTTATCCCTTTCTGTGCAACATTTTCTAATAGCCTGCTAAAAATACCCCCGTTTTTTTCATCCATAGCTTCTTCAAATTTTGTGCAAGCGCAAAGCAATGCATACGATGTTCCAACAGCTTGCTGAGTTCTCTCACTTATTTTTCCATATACTTGGCTAACGACTTCTCCTGCTTGGCCACTGTAACAGGCATCTATTATAAAAACTGGATCAACTTTAGCGACAGCCAATGATTCTACAATGTCAGAAAACTTAACAAGATTCAACGAAATAGGAGCTTCTGCACCGTTCACAAATGTACTTGTATCTTTTGTACATAGTCCCAGATCATTTTCACCTATTGGTACTGCATGGCCAGAGAAATAAAATATCAAAATATCGTTTGCAGCAGTTCTATTGAGAATGTATTCATTTAGGATGCTCCTTAACTCTGCTGAAGTTACATCAAAATACTTTGAAAACTGGTCTTGACACATTAGTGCTGTTGCAGTATTATTGCATAGTAGATTTTCAAGTCGATCCACATCGTTGTTAGTACCATTGAGTTTTGTAAGATAATCGTAATCGTTTAAACCTATCGCAATAACTGTTTCCCTATTCCTGTTTGTTTCTGTCATTTTGTTCTCCGTTAATGCAAACTATATATCCATTGAAGCAAGTAAAGCTTGTGCAAACAACCACTTTTCATGATTCGATCCGATTATTGTTGTTGTCTTTGTTTTGCCTGCATTGCCTACTAATTGCGTCAAAGATAGGTTCCCAGTTCTCCGCATTTGTTCTAAAACATCACTTGGGATATCCACAAAATGTGGTCCTTCACTTGATTCATATTTAACTTCAATTCTCAAAACAGTCTCCTTTTTGTATTTGTAACTTATATTTTATTTCTGTCTCGCAGGACGCGAGAAATTTCTGCCCCCATTTTATTTTGTCCTCCGAGTGGTTATGTTGCACAACGGGCTGTTAAACAGCCGAAGTGCCTTGTTGCGCCTGCGGCAGGCATTTTGGCTTTTAGCTGTTGTTTGTCTGTGCGATTTGGCTTTGCCTTTCTTCAGGGGCGGGGGTCTTCTCGAATTCTTAAGGAAAAAAGTTAAGGCTTTTAAATTCCTCAAGATTGTCTTTGAATGTTCCGTTCAGCCCGAGATATGCTACAATCTGCACAAACCCGTTCTTCTCTCTAACGCGGAAGATGCTGGACATTTGCTTATCTTGGAGAGAAACCGCTTTTTCCCAGTAGCCCTTTTCCTTTTTCATCCCTTTCGTCCCTATCGCATTTCCTGTGTAGGTCTTTGACCATGCAGATAAGAAGCCATCAAGGTCTTTTGTTTTGCAAATAGCAATCATTATGGTCGCTTGCGAAGGTGCATTGTCAGTCCCTTTGCCATACCCGGTAGAAAGTATAGAAAGATATGTGCTATCATAGCCACCATGAGCATTCATCAGAGCAAGCTTATAAAACATATAGTTGTAAGGGAAGGCTATTGAATAGTCGGCAGAAGGAATGGACAATGAATAATTGGGATAGTCGAATGAAATCTCGTACCCCTGTCTTGGCTTTGTTTGTGGAATGTGTTGTTTTACAGAAAGGGCTTTAGAAAAATAGTCTGCAACGAGTCCTGCTCCATACATACCAGCGCTATCTGCGACAGAAAACAACTCATATAGGTCATGTTTCATCTCTTTATCTCTTTGAAACTCCCTTTTTGCATAGTCGATGAGAGCATAAATATCTTCAGAACACCTTTGAGTTAGAGCTGCAGGGATTTCATAATTTTGGCTTCTTATCCATTCAAGAAGCTTTTCTTTTGTGTTCTCATATTCTGATTTTGAAAGAAATTGTCCATCCTTTGCAGCTTTAGCAGATTCTGCATTCTCTTCAGTGACAAAGCGCTGCACAAGCTTGAATTTCACCTTTTTGATGTTATCGCTTACCGTTGCTTCAACGACATATTCGCCGGGAGGATCTTTAGGTTCTATTGATATTCCCATGTAGTCTATGCCAAGTTGAAGGGAGTTTTCTTCAGGTGCAGGCATATCAACCCATATATTGCCGTTCTTATGTTCTCCGTATGTTTTCCCGCTTGGTGTTTTAACTATAAAATCGCAAGTTACATTGCATTTTCCGTTTTTACCGATACCAGGATTTGCAAATAGAATAATTGGAAATATCGGAATGCCGATTTTCGCTTTTTCTGTCACTGGAACTTTAACGAACAAACCGGGCTTATTCCAATTTTCAAAGAATGATTGATCATCAACAAACTGAAGCTGAGCGGCAAAGCCCTTTTTGGATTTCATATATTCT
>JAAYYM010000054.1 GCA_012515365.1 Clostridia bacterium | reverse complement strand
TGTATTAGAGTACCATATCAGACTCAAAAAGTCAGATGTCTTTTTATGAGGTTACATGATTTTTGAATCTGTCTAAAGGGTGGGGTTCAAGAATTGAAAGTGTCCACCCTTATGGGTATATTATAGTTGGAAGCTCCAATGCAAAGAAAATTCTGATTCCAAGTTTAAAATGCAATAATTATGTTGTTGGAACAAAAGAGATTGTACTTGACAGATTAATTGAATTGGCTGTAGAGGAAATCAAATAATCGTTCCTTTTATAATAATACCAGGAAGGTATGTAACTCCAGCAGGAGAAATTTATTATGAAAGGATCATATAACATGAAATTAAAAACTAGAAATATCGTATTATCAGGCGCATGTCTGGCGTTATGCCTGCTCCTGCCATTTTTGACAGGACAGATTCCGGAGGTTGGAAAGGCATTGTCACCTATGCACATTCCAGTTTTACTGTGTGGTTTTATTTGCGGATGGCCATATGCATTGGTAGTAGGACTTATTGCACCAATTCTTCGCTTTTTTCTATTTCAGATGCCACCGATCATGCCTACCGGTACGGCAATGGCGTTTGAACTGGCAACATATGGGGCAGTATCAGGTCTACTTTATCAAAAACTTCCCAAAAAGAATTATAATATCTATGTGTCGCTGATTGGAGCTATGATTGCCGGAAGATTGGTATGGGGATGTGCACAATTACTGCTTGTCGGAGTTACTAAGACTCCGTTTACCTGGCAGGCATTTGCTGCGGGTGCATTTATCTCTGTAATACCAGGGATCATTTGTCACATTGTGCTCATTCCTGTTATTGTATTAACGTTAAAGAAAGCTGGATTTTTAGAGAATGGAATCATTAGTAAAAATTGTCAAAAGGCATCTGCATGAATATCCGTTGATTCAGCCGCAGGACTTGATCAAACTGATTTATCAAGCTGAGTTCGGTCCGGGGCATCTGATTCAGAATCCCTTGCATTCACGTCAGATGCTGATAGAAGAATACCATTCGATAAACCATAAAGTGAATCATACAATGAGTCATTCTCACATAGAAAATATTGGAAATGGCTTGGCGAGATTCTATCTGGATACAATTCCAGAAGAATATCTGGATGCATTGAATCTTATGTTTGTAAAAACGGCAGAGAAACGTTTTTACAAACATAATATACAGGAATATCAGGATAAGCTGGATCTATTGCTTACTCATTTTGAAGAACTAGGCTGTTCGTTTTCTAAGAAAGATCTATTTGACTACATAAGTCAACATAAAGAACAAGGCTTTCCAATGGTAAGGCACAGTGCAAAATATCGGGATGCTTATCAGCCGGCATATCGCGTAACAGATGAGCGATATATACCATATATAAAATTGATTGCAGCCATTTTAAAACAGCAAGAGATCAATCAACATAGTAAACAGGCAACAAGATTGATTATAGGAATAGATGGAAATTGTGCGTCTGGAAAATCAACGTTGGCACTTCTTCTTTTGGAGTTGTTTGATGCGCAGGTGATACACATGGATGACTTTTTTCTGCCACCGAATCTTAGAACTCCAAAACGCTTTGAAATACCTGGGCAGAATGTACATTATGAACGTTTTCTTACGGAGGTTGTCAATCCACTTAAGCAAATGATGCCGACATTTGAGTATCGCCCCTTTTCCTGTAAAACTATGAATTATGAGAATACACGCAGGATTGACGGAACAAAAATGATCATCATAGAAGGAGCTTATTCGATGCGTCCGGATATAAGAGAAATCTATGATCTGAAAGTTTTTCTTCAAATCGATCAGGACTTGCAAATGCAAAGGATTATGAAACGAAATGGACCGGAAATGAGTGAAAACTTTAAAAATAAATGGATTCCTATGGAAAACAAGTATTTTGAGTATGATCAGATTAGAGATATATGTGATCTTGTGTATGAGACAGGTGAACATATGAAATCTGTTCTTAAGATTTGAGTTTCGCAATTGTATGATCAGAATTTAATTAAACGGAGGAAGAAGAATGGACGAAATGAAAAACGAAACAGAAGTAATGGCAGAACAGACAGAGCAAATTCAACCACCAAAGAAAAAACACGGTGCGCTGGCAGCAATTGGATTTGGTTTATTGATGGTTGTCATATTTTATGCGATTCAAACAATAGGTGCATCTTTTGTTAGTGTTGGTTATGTTGTAAGGTATATTTTAGAAAATGGACCGCAGGCTGCTACATCACAGAAGGAATTAATGGAAGCAATGATGAACAGTGGAGTGATGACGGTTGCAACTACAGTAGCTACAGTGTTGACTACTACAGTTTTTGGCTTGTGGTATTTTTTTCAGTATGGAAGGAAACGCAAGTTTAGGAGTGATGACAGTCTGAAAAAGATTTTCACATGGAAAAAAACAGTCCTATACATAATTGCTGCATTTTGCTGTTATCTGCTTGCAGTAGATATTATATCCATCATTGAATTATTTACTCCGGAAACGGTTGACTCCTATATCAAAATGATGGATGAGTTGAAAGGTGGAAGTGAAGGATTAATGGCATTAACCGTAGTGATACTGGCACCATTTGGAGAAGAGTGCATCTTCCGCGGAATCTTATTGAAAAATTTTGAAAAGAGAATTCCTATTTTGGGTGCAATTATCTTACAGGCTGTTTTCTTTGGAATTTTCCATATGAACATTGTACAAGGTATTTTTGTTGTTGTGCTCGGATGTGTATGCGGATATGTGGCTTACAAGGAACAATCAGTATTGCCGGCGATTCTGATTCATCTTGTTTATAATTCGTCTTCTTATCTCATAAATGCTTTACCGGAAGCAATTGTTGAGAATGATATGATATGGATATTTGCTCCGATTCTGCCACTTGCGATAGGAATTGCTCTTTATCGAGCATTTGGTTTTCATTTTTCATTAAAAAGATCAGAGTGACAGATCAATAGTAGAAGATTGTTCTCAACGAACAGTCTTCTTTTTTTATGTAACACCTACTCTTTGTTTAAAATAAAAGACTAGCATTTCACAAGTCACTATGATATAATCTTTTAATGACTGTAAGTATGGGAGATTATGACTTTCCGCATACATAAATAAGGAGGATATAGAACAAAATGAGTTTACAGGTTGAAAAATTAGAAAAGAACATGGCAAAGCTTACAATCGAAGCTTCTGCAGAAGAACTAGAGAGTGCAATTGAAAAGGCTTATCATAAAAATAAAAGCAAAATGAGCATTCCAGGTTTCAGAAAAGGAAAAGCTCCACGTGCGATGCTTGAAAAAATGTATGGTGCAGAAATTTTTTATGAAGATGCGGCCAACGCTCTGATTCCTTCAGCTTATGCAAATGCATTAGAAGAAAATAAAGAACTTGAAGTTGTTTCACAGCCGACGATTGATGTTGTTCAGCTTGAAAAAGGAAAACCGTTCATTTTTACAGCAGAAGTTGCATTAAAGCCAGCTGTTGAATTGGGTAAATATAAAGGCGTAGCTGTTCCTAAGGCAGACATTTCAGTTACAGAAGATGAAATTATGGCAGATATTAATAAGGAAAGAGAAAGCAATGCCAGAACTATTTCTATCGAAGACAGAGCAGTAAAAGACAATGATATGACTGTAATTGATTTCGAAGGATTTGTAGATGGAGTAGCATTTGATGGCGGTAAGGGTGAAAATTATCCTTTAACAATCGGATCTAAGGCATTCATTCCTGGATTTGAAGAGCAGCTGATCGGTGCAAAACTGAACGAAGAGACAGAAGTCAATGTGACATTCCCTGAGGATTATCAGGCAGAAGAGCTTGCAGGAAAAGCCGCAGTGTTCAAAGTAACCGTAAAAGAAATCAAAGAAAAAGAATTACCGGAGCTTGATGATGAATTTGCAAGTGAGGTATCAGAATTCGATACATTAGCAGAATATAAAGCAGATGTAGAGAAGAAAATTGCTGAGAAAAAAGAAGCAGAAGCAAAGAACAAGAAAGAAGACGCTGCAATCGAAGCTATTATTGCTGATTCTAAGATGGAAATCCCGGATGCAATGGTGGATACTCAGACTAGACAGATGGCTGAGGATTATGCACAGAGATTACAGCAGCAGGGACTTTCTTTAGAGCAGTACTTCCAGTTCACAGGTATGACAGCAGAAAAATTCCTTGAGCAGATGAAACCTGCAGCATTGAAACGTATCCAGAGCAGATTGGTTTTAGAAGCTGTTGTTGATGCGGAAAAGATCGAAGTTTCAGATGATGAATTTGAAAAAGAAATCACAAAGATGGCTGAAATGTACCAGATGGAAGCTGATAAATTAAAGGATCTCATCGGTGAGAACGAGAAAGAGCAGATCACAAAAGATATTGCTATTCAGAAAGCAGTTGAGATGATAGTGTCATCAGCAAAAGAAACAGCTGTAAAAGATACAGCTGCTAAGGAAACTGCTGCAAAAGAAAAGAAAGAAACAAAGAAGAAAAAAGCAGCAGATAAAGAAGAGTAAATAAGAATAAACAAGAGAAGATAAAGAAGAATAGATATAACCGGAGGTGTGAGTATGAGTTTAGTACCTTATGTCATTGAACAAACGAGCAGAGGCGAACGTTCTTATGATATTTATTCCAGATTATTAAAGGATAGAATCATTTTTCTCGGAGAAGAGATCAATGATACAGTTGCCAGTGTTGTTGTTGCGCAGCTGTTATTCTTAGAAGCAGAAGATCCTGACAAGGATATTCATCTGTATATCAATAGTCCGGGAGGATCCGTTACTGCAGGATTCGCTATTTATGATACGATGCAGTTTATTAAATGCGATGTAGAGACAATCTGTATCGGTATGGCAGCCAGCTTTGGCGCATTCCTTCTTGCAGGAGGAACAAAGGGAAAGAGAATGGCACTTCCGAACGCAGAAATCATGATTCATCAGCCACTTGGCGGAGCAAAAGGACAGGAAACTGAAATCCAGATTGCAGCAGCACATATGGCAAAAACAAAAGCGTTATTGAACAAGATATTGTCTGAAAACACAGGGCAGCCGATTGAAACAATCTGTCAGGATACAGAGCGTGATAATTGGAAGAGTGCTGAAGAAGCAATGCAGTATGGTCTGATTGACAGTGTGATCACAAACAGGGGAGTAAAGAAGTAAGGTATGATGTCAGGAAAAGGAAATGATGAAAGAATCAGATGCTCTTTTTGCAATAAGACACAGGATCAGGTTAGAAAGCTGATTGCCGGACCAAACGGCGCTTATATCTGTGATGAATGTGTAGATATCTGTATGGATATCATTGAAGAAGAGTATGAACAAAGCGACAACGATAAGACAGAGATGGAAATCAATCTGATGAAACCACGTGAGATCAAAGATTTTCTTGATGATTATGTGATTGGTCAGGATGAGGCAAAAAAAGTGCTGTCAGTTGCCGTATATAATCATTACAAAAGAGTACTTGCTAATAAGGATTTGGATGTTGAGCTGCAGAAAAGTAATATTATCATGCTGGGACCTACCGGTTCTGGTAAGACGTTGCTGGCACAGACACTTGCAAAGGTGATCAATGTACCGTTTGCCATTGCAGATGCGACAGCACTCACAGAAGCAGGTTATGTTGGTGAAGATGTAGAAAACATTTTACTGAAGATCATACAGGCAGCAGATTATGATATCGAGCGTGCACAGTACGGTATTATTTATGTTGATGAGATTGATAAGATTACCCGAAAAGGTGAGAATGTATCGATTACCAGAGATGTATCCGGCGAAGGTGTGCAGCAGGCACTCCTTAAGATCCTGGAAGGCACTGTTGCTTCCGTACCTCCTCAGGGGGGAAGGAAACATCCGCATCAGGAGCTGATCCAGATCGATACCACAAACATATTATTTATTTGTGGTGGTGCATTTGAAGGTCTGGATAAGATCATAGAAAGCAGACTGGATCGGAAGTCAATTGGTTTTAATGCAGAAATAAAAGATAAAAAAGAACGAGAGCTCAGTCAGCTCTTCCATCAGGTGATGCCTGAGGATCTGACGAAGTTTGGCCTGATCCCTGAGTTTGTAGGACGTGTTCCAATCAGTGTTTCATTGGATGCACTCGACAAAGATTCATTGATCAGAATCCTAAATGAACCTAAGAGCGCAATTACCAAGCAATATAAGAAATTATTTGAATTAGATGGTGTGGATTTGACTTTTGAGCCGGAAGCAATCGAATTGATCGCAGAAAAGGCTTTGAAACGAAAAACAGGAGCCAGAGGCCTCAGATCGATCATTGAAGAAATTATGCTCGAACCGATGTTTGAAATCCCTTCTGATACCAGCATAGAGAGCTGTGTCATAACAAAACAGGCGGTAGAGGGCACAAGCCAGCCATTGATCGTTCATGAAGAACGAATGAAAAAAGCAAAATAAAGAATAAGTACCACCGTAAGACAGGGTGGCACATGCGCCGCCGTAAGGCGGCTTTTTGCTTAGTTAAGAAGCCGTAGGGCAGGAGAAAAAGATGAGAGTTAAAAAGAAAGTATTACCGGCAATTGCATTACGTGGCACGAACATTATGCCTGGAATGATTACAAATTTTGATATAGAGAGAGAAGAGTCGATTAGTGCAATAGAGGCTGCGATGATTAAGGATCAGATGATCTTTCTTGTCATGCAAAAAGAAACTGAAACGCTACATCCTACGATAGATGATCTATATACCATGGGTTCAGTGGCTATGATCAAACAGGTGATCAAGCTTCCCAAAGGAGTGGTCCGGGTATTGGTAGAAGCCATTCAGCGCGCAGAATTACTGACATCTTTTGCAGAGGAAGAGATCAAGTACTTAAAATTTCAGGTTAAACTGATCAATACACAGGAGTCAGAGCTTTCTTCTGAAGAGACGGAAGCAATGATGCTTACGCTGCATGCACAGATGGAAGAGTATGCGAAGCATAATCCCAGAATTTCAAGAAATATTGAAGAACAGATCAAAAAGATAACGCGTATTGGTGATCTGGTGGATTATATTGCAATCAATATTCCAATGAATACAAGTAAACGACAGATTCTTTTAGAAACAATAGATGAGCGTGCGCGATTTGCAGAACTGACGCGCATTCTGGGTAACAGCATTCAGGTCATGAATATTCAAAAAGAACTTCAGCAGCAGATCAAGGACAGAGTGGAAAAAAATCAAAAGGAATACATTCTGAGAGAACAGCTACAGTTCATTAAGGAAGCCCTCGGAGAAGATCATTCACTTTCTGATGCTGACGATTATACACAGCAGATGGAGAAGTTAAAAGCACCTGCATATGTAAAGGAAAAACTGGAGAAAGAGATCTCACGTTTTCGTCAGATTTCAACAAACTCTTCTGAAAGTGCAGTTGTACGCGGATATATTGAAACGATACTCGAAATGCCGTGGAACAAGCTGTCAAGAGATAATAAGAGTTTAAAAAATGCAGAAGAAATATTAAATGCAGATCATTATGGGATGGAAAAAGTCAAGGACCGGATGATCGAGTTTTTGGCAGTCAGAAATCTGACAAAAAAGGGAGAGAGCCCGATTATTTGTCTGGTAGGACCTCCTGGAACAGGCAAGACTTCTATTGCTAAATCAGTTGCTCGATCTTTAAACAAAAAATATGTGCGGATTTCATTAGGCGGAGTCAGAGATGAAGCAGAGATACGCGGTCACAGAAAAACCTATGTCGGTGCCATGCCGGGCAGGATCGCAATGGGGCTCAAAAATGCCGGAGTCAGAAATCCCTTGATCTTATTGGATGAGATTGATAAGTTAAGCAAAGATTATAAAGGTGATACTGCATCTGCCTTGCTGGAAGTGCTGGATGCAGAACAAAATAAGAGTTTCAGAGATCATTACATCGAAATTCCGATTGATTTGTCAGAAGTGCTCTTTATAGCAACTGCCAATTCATTATCTGATATCCCGAGACCGCTGTTAGATCGTATGGAAATCGTAGAGGTGACTAGTTACACGGAAAACGAGAAGATGCACATTGCAAAGGAACACCTGATTCGTAAGCAGATGAGCAAAAATGGATTATCAGGAGATATGCTGGTGATCGAGGATCCTGCCATCGAACATATCGCACGTAATTATACAAAGGAAGCAGGTGTCAGACAGCTGGAGCGGAAAATTGGTGAAATCTGCAGAAAGGCTGCAAGAGAAATCTGCAAAGAGGATGGTTCTGGATCAGATCAGCAGGTTCGTGTGACGGAGGAAAATCTGGAAAAATATTTAGGAACAGAGCGATATCACTATGATATGGCAAATGAACGCGATGAAGTCGGCATTGTCAGAGGCTTGGCGTGGACGAGTGTCGGAGGCGATACATTACAAATAGAGGTCAATATCATGCCGGGAAAAGGTGAAATTCTTCTGACAGGTCAACTTGGAGATGTCATGAAGGAATCCGCCAAGATCGGAATGAGCTATATTCGTTCGATCAGCAATGAATATAAGATTGCACAGGACTATTTTAAGAAACATGACTTTCATATCCATATTCCTCAAGGCTCGGTACCAAAGGATGGTCCCAGCGCCGGAATTACGATGGCAACTGCATTGCTTTCTGCCATTACAAAGAAGCCGGTTCATGCAGATGTTGCGATGACAGGAGAAATTACATTGCGTGGCAGAGTGCTGCCGATCGGCGGATTGAAAGAAAAGGTTCTTGCAGCAAAGAACGCCAATATAAAAAAGGTACTGGTACCAAAGAAAAATGAACGTGATATCAATGAAATATCAGATGAGATTAAGGATGGTATTTCAATTGTGTATGTCGAGACTATGAAGGAAGTATTAGAGGAAGCTTTATGAAAATCAAACAAGTGGAGTTAGAAACAGTCTGTGGAGTAACAAGTAAATTTCCGGATAATGATTTTTCTGAGATTGCATTTGCCGGAAAGAGTAACGTTGGAAAATCATCTCTGATCAATGCGATCATGAATCGGAAATCTCTTGCCAGAACATCTGCACAGCCTGGAAAGACTCAAACGGTCAATTTTTATCATGTAACAGCCTGTCAGGATGATGATACCAAAAATGAGTCCATTTTTTATCTGGTTGATCTTCCGGGATACGGATTTGCCAAGGCTTCTGAAAAAGCTAAGGCAGAGTGGGGAAACATGATCGAGAGATATCTGAATAGCTCGAAACAGTTAAAAGCAGTGTTTCTTCTTGTGGATATCAGACATACCCCATCTGCAAATGATAGAAATATGTATGACTGGATTCTGCATAATGGATATGCTCCGATTATCGTTGCAACAAAGCTTGATAAGATAAACCGCAGCCAGATACCAAAACAACTTAAGGAAATCAAAAATGGATTACAGGTGGAAAAAGGTACATTAATTATTCCATTTTCAGCACAAACCAAGCAAGGACGGGAGGAATTATATGAAACCATCGATCAAATATTGTAAAATTTTACTCAACATTGTGACTATGATTTTGGCAGTTCTGTTTTGTATCTATATTTTACCACGAATCATTGTTTATTTTATGCCCTTTGTGGTAGGCGGATGTATCGCATTGCTTGCAAATCCGATGGTTAAATTTCTTGAAAAACGCATGAAGATATTGAGAAAAGCAGGCTCAGCCGTGGTCATTGTGTTCACAATTGCAATAGTTGTATTGATCCTTTATTTGATTATTTCGATGTTGATTTCACAAACGGTTGGATTTGCAGAAAACATTCCGGATTTATGGGCAAGTGTTACTGCAAATGTTACGGAAATGACAACTGTTTTTGAGGGATATCTGCATAGAATGCCTGATTCTGTCCAGGAATGGTTCAACAGCCTTTCTGAGAATTTAAATGCGAATACTTCCTCCTTCATTAAGTCTATGGGAGTGCCGGTAGCCGAGGCTGCAAGCAGCTTTGCTATGAATCTGCCATCTGTGATCATCGGTATCATCATGGCGGTATTGTCAGCATATTTCTTTGTTGCTGAAAAAGAGTACGTAGTGGAAAAAATGCAGAAAATGATCCCTGCTTCTGCCATTACAAGATGGAATGTTGTATATGGTACGTTAAAAGATGCGGTAGGTGGTTATTTTAAAGCCCAGTTTAAAATCATGGGAGTTGTATATCTTATCCTTTTGGCAGGACTGCTGATCTTAAGAGTGGATTATGCCCTTTTGATTGCATTACTAATTGCTCTGTTAGATTTTCTTCCGTTTTTTGGAACAGGTGCTGTTATGTGGCCATGGGCAATTTATCAACTGATCACGGGCAACTACAGAATGGCAATCGGACTCGCTGTTATATGGGCGATCAGTCAGCTGATCAGACAGTTGATACAGCCTAAAATGGTTAGTGACTCGATCGGTCTTGCACCGATACCGACTTTATTGCTATTGTTTATCGGTTTCAAACTGAACGGAGCATTTGGTCTGATCGTTGCCGTACCGATTGGTATGATCGTATATAATCTGTACCGTGCAGGAATGTTTAGCAATTTTATCAGAAGTGTAAAAATACTATTTAAGGATGCAAGTAAATTCAGACGAATACCAGAGGATATGGAATAATGATGACGTTACTAATCAAATGGCTGATTAAGGATAAAGATGATATAGATAAAATCAAAGTAAGACAATCCTATGGAATGCTGTGTGGTGCTGTTGGGATTGGGCTGAATCTGATTTTGTTTATCATCAAATTAACAGCTGGATTTTTAAGCAATTCTATCGCAATTATGGCTGATGCGGCTAATAATCTTTCGGATGCCGGTTCTTCAGTTGTAACTTTATTTGGATTTAGACTGGCGGGGCAGGATGCAGATCAGAATCATCCATTTGGTCATGGCAGGATCGAGTATCTGACTGGGTTTATCGTGTCCGTTGTTATAGTTGTGATGGGGCTGGAGCTTTGCAAAACGTCTATCGGAAAAATCATCAATCCGAATGCAATCAATTTTGGATGGCTCACGGTAATAATCCTTGTAGTTTCTATCTTTGTTAAGCTTTATATGTTTTACTATAACAACGCAATTGCAAAGAAATTAAAATCTGCCAGTATTCATGCTACTGCGACTGACAGTCTAAGTGACTGTATCACTACGAGTGTAGTATTGGGCAGTATGATTGTTTCTGAGCTGACCGGATTACAAATTGACGGAATCGGTGGTCTGATCGTCGGATGCTTTATTTTAAAGGCAGGCTTTGGAGCTGCAAAAGATACCCTAAGTCCGCTGTTGGGACAGCCGGCTGACCCAGAGTACGTAAAAGAACTCACAGAGTTTGTCATGGCACATGAACAGATTGTCGGAGTGCATGATCTGGTCGTGCATGATTATGGTCCGGGACGTCGGATGATTTCTTTACATACAGAGGTACCAGCATCCGGAAATATTTTAAAACTACACGATACCATCGATAATATCGAACGCGAATTGTTAGCAGAATTCGGCTGTAGTGCCGTCATACATATGGATCCGGTTGTCACTGATGATGAGCTTGTCAATCAGTTAAATGCAAAAGTGACTGAAATAGTCAAGGGCATAAATCCTCATCTGTCAATGCATGATTTTAGGGTGGTAACGGGACCGACTCATACGAATCTGATCTTCGATATTGTGATCCCATTTGGACTTAATCTGAAAGATGAAGAAATTGTAAGCAGTATCAAAATGCAGATTGAGCATATGGAGGGCAATTATTTTGCGGTCATAGATGTTGATAAGACAAGCATCTAAACAGAAAGGTAAAACAAAGGAATAGGTTATGTATACATTTCGCACAATAGAACTGAATGACGCTAAAGCATTTGAGTCGATCAGATTGCAAGAAGGACAGTCCCTATCCTCGCATTTGTTTGTCTCGGCTTTTTTGTGGGCTGAAAGACTAGGGATTCAGCTGCATCTGGAAGAGGACTTCTACGTGCTGAAGCGGCCTGATGGATACTATTTTCCCTGTGGAAATGCAGACAAAAAGAAAGCATTCATAGAACAGAACATCATAAACGGACATGGGCAGCTGCTCCAGCTTCGTAAAGAGGATCTTCTTTATCTGGAAGAAAACTGGCCAGGTGTATTTCGTACAACAGAAGATCGCGATGAATCAGAGTATATCTACTTGCTGCATGAACAGATCCGGCTCGTAGGACATAAGTATGCACAAATGCGTAAGGATCTGCGCCATGCATTACATAGAAACGGTATTACATTTGAAAAGATTACGAAGGAACAATTCTCTGATCTATGCCAGATTAACAACGCATGGGTGCGCAAGCGTGGAAAGGGCAGAGAACTTGACGAAGCTGATCTGCGTCCTGTCGAGAAAGCCCTGCAGTACTTTGAAGAGTTGCATCTGGAGGGTGTAGTCATGTATAAGGATAAGCAACCTGTTGCATATATCATATCCTCAACTATTAATGAAAAAATGGCAGATATTCATTTTCTAAAGTGTATTGATCGAGAGAGAGGGCTCGAATTATGCTGTAAACAGGCTTATTACTGTATGCTTGCAGACCATTACCAATATGTCAACTGTGAAGATGATATGGGGATAGAGGGGCTTAGAATTGCTAAAACAGAAGCCCAGCCGATTGAGATTACTTATGTATGGAAAGCCGCTGTCTAGGTCGATCGGTACGCAGGAGGATTAAATGAGCAAGGAGACAGAAGACACAAGAATTAATCACAAAATGAAAACAATGGTACAGAACATGTATACAAGAATTTTCTTTCCGGCGTTTCTTTCTACGAGCGGACTGGCTATAGCAGGTATGGCGGATGCAGTTGTTTTAGGGCGGACGATTGGTGAGGAAGGTCTTGCAGCCATTACCTTTACCTGGCCGGTCTTTATGGTCATTAATACAATTGCAGCAAGCATCGGTATTGGGGGTTCTATCCAATATTCAAAGCTGCTCGCAAAAGGACATGCAAAAAAAGCACTTGCGTTATTTAATGCTTGCATGATATTAGCAGGAATCGCGGCTTTGATCATGATGTTTTTGGGAACTGTATTTATGGAACAGGTTCTGTTTTTGCTTGGCGCAGCTAAGGCACCCGAGGTTATCTGTCAGCTGACACAGGCATATATCAGATTGATTTTTCTGACATCTCCATTATTGATCTTTAAGTACATGCTGTACTTTTTTGTCAATGCAGATGATGGTCAGATATATGCAGCTTTGTCGTATGGTGTTGGTACTTTTCTAGATGTTTTTCTGAGTATTGTGTTTGTTCTGTTTTGGGGAATGGGGGTAGAAGGTGCAGCATACGCTACCATTCTGGCAGCTTTTGCTTCTGACTTGATTTTCCTGGTTAAACTTTTTAGAAAAAATTCAATTTTACGGTTTAACAAACTCAAACCAGATTTAAAGGCAGGGCTTAAATCTGTCCGTATCGGGCTCTCATCAGCTACTCAATATATCTATAGCCTGATTACCATTATTATCGTGAATCAACTGTTGGTTGAGTTTTGCACACAGACAGAAATAGCTGTTTATGATGTTCTGATCAACATATCCTATGTGCTGCTGGCGCTGCCTGAGGCAGTAAATACAGCACTCCATCCTATTATTTCTACATTTTATGCGGAACACAGCATACGAGAAATCAAGAGTGTCTATCGGTTTTCTTTACGTATTCTATTTGCTATCAGTATTCTTATATTACCCTTTCACTATTTATTTGCCGATCAGATCGGTATATTCTTTGGTCTTGCACCCGGTATTGGGCAGACTGCTTTGCGCTGTCTTGTATTAAGTATGCCATTTGCTTATTTAAGTATTGCAAAGGGCGGATATTATCAGGCAACAGGTAATGAAATCAAAACTGCAAAAATATATGTTTTGCGAACATTGGCGTTTTATATTATAATACTTTATATATGTATTCAGATTTTACCGGATCATATATGGGTCTTTTTTATCATGGCAGAAGCTTTGACTTTGCTTATCTGGTATGGAAAGAATCTGATCAAACGGGAAAACTGGTATTTGTGTGAAGAAGAAACAAAAACGCTGGAAATACTGATCGAGAATAATGATGGCAGTCTGGCAGAATATATGCATCAGATCGAGGCATTCTGTGAACAGTACGGCGCTACTGTAAAACAGAAGTATTATATTACGTTGATTTTTGAAGAGGTAGTCTCTCAGATCATTCAATATGCGTTTGCTGAAAATGCGAACAATTACATCTATGTCAAACTGATCTATTCTGAAAAACAGCAGGATGAGACGTTTATTATTTCAGTCAGAGATAATTGCAAGGCGTATAATCCGTTTGCAGTAGATGCCAGAAAATTATTATCGCAAGAGGATGAAGCGATTGATCATCTGGGTATTTATCTGGTTCAGGAAAAGGCAAAGCGATTTTTCTACCGAAGATATCAAGGCTTTAATACATTACGTATCACAGTCTGAAAAATAAAAGAATGCAGTATGAGGTAATCATGGGGGAATCAGTTATGAGAAAACAAAAAAGAGGATCAATACAGATCAGAGTTGCAGTCGGAATTGTCGCAATTGCAATTGCTTTAATGATCGTATGTGTGTCTGCCAGTTTTCGAACCTATATACAAACGATGGATGAGCATTATAAGCAGCAGGTTACAAATATAGGACGTACAGTAGCTCAAATTATTGATGGAGATCAGATAAAGGTCTATGTGGATACGTTACAAAAGGATGAACATTATGACCAAATCCTGTCGCAGCTATATACACTAAAAGAAACCAATCAGTGCAAATATCTTTACATAGAATATGTGGATTTAAAGCAAGACTGTGCTGTTTACATTATGGATGCAGATACGGTAGAAAATGCATATAAGCTTGGAGATCAAACCGAGCGAACAAGAGAACTCAAATCAAAGACAATGGATAATTCTTATAAGAAAAAAGGAATCGAGCCGACGATTAATCGAAGTGAATTCGGCTGGCTCTGCTCCGGTTTTCAGCCAATCACTGACTCAAACGGACATTATGTAGCGCTTGTTGGGGTTGATATTTCCATGGATGATGTGATGAAAGACCATTATCAGTTTCTGGCCCTACTGATTGCATTAATGGTCGTTGTAGTGTTCTTTTGCATCATCATTACCATTAAGGTAGTGGACAAATTTGTTTTACATCCTCTGAAAATGCTGACTGTTGCGACAGAAGCGTTCATTTCAGATAAGTATGACGACAGTAGTGAATTAACCAGGATTTCCATGCTGGACATCCATACCAATGATGAAATTGAAACGCTGGCATCTTCTGTGAAGCAGATGGAACAGGATATTAATCATTACATTGAAAATTTAAAACATGTTATGACGGAAAAGGAACGGATCAGTGCAGAGCTGAATGTCGCGAGAAATATTCAGGCCAGCATGCTCCCATGTATCTTTCCGCCTTTCCCGGAACGTGACGAATTTGATATTTATGCATTGATGAATCCAGCAAAAGAAGTTGGTGGGGATTTCTATGATTTCTTCCTGATTGACAATACACATCTTGCTGTCGTGATCGCAGATGTATCCGGAAAAGGAGTTCCAGCAGCATTGTTTATGGTCATCACGAAATCACTGATCAAAAACTACACATTGATGAAGCTTCCACTGGATGAAGTGTTTGAGAAGGTTAATAGTCAGTTATGTGAAAACAACGATGCCGGAATGTTTGTAACAGCCTTTATGGGAATACTTGACCTAGAGACTGATCTACTTCAATATGTAAATGCAGGTCATAACCGCCCGTTAATTCAGCGAAATGAAGGAGATTTTGAGTGGTTGAGCATGCATAGAGGATTTGTACTGGCAGGTCTTGAGAATACGGTCTATAAAAAAGAAGAAATACAGTTGTCCAAGCAGGATGTTTTGTTTATTTATACAGATGGTGTTACAGAAGCAATGAATATAGACAGACAGCTTTATTCAGATGAAAGACTTCACAGTATCATTAATCAGACCAAAAATATGAAGATGATTGATATGCTTTCTTATTTAAAAAAAGATGTGAATCTCTTTACAGATGGTGCAGAGCAAGCTGATGACATTACGATGTTAGGCATAAGGATCAATCATCCGATCAATCAGAATTAGGAGATTAATCAAATAAAACGAAACCTATTGCAGAAACAGTTTTATCTATGCTATACTACAACAGTAAAGGCAAAGTGTCCGTAGTAACGGATCATACTGAAGGGGGATTTAATTATGGATATGAACACAGGTAATAATTTTACACAAGAAGACATTCAGCAGAATAAGGCTATGGCAATTCTTTCTTATTTGGGAATTTTAGTACTGATTCCTATTTTAGCAGCTAAGGATTCTGCTTATGCCCGTTATCATGCTAATCAGGGATTGGTATTAGTCATTGCCAGTATTGCACTTGGTGTAGTTTCAACAGTTGTAAGCATGTTGAGTATTCCTTTTGTAGGTGTGCTTGTTTATCTTTGCTCAATCGTAATTTTCATATTTGAAGTTATGGGAATTGTTCAGGCAGCAAAAGGCGAAGCAAAACCACTTCCAGTGATCGGTGGAATCCAGATTTTAAAATAATCTAAAACAAAATAATAAAAAAGAGATACTCTCGTAAATTAATACGGGAGTTTTCTTAATTATAAAAAGGAGAAAAAAAGATGAGAAAGAAATTACTAAGCGTGATCCTTTCAACTGCCATGGCTGCATCCTTATTAGCAGGATGTTCTTCTGCTAATACAACTGCACCGGCAGCAGAAGGAACAACAGAAACAACAGAAGCAACAGAAGCAGCAGAGGAAACAGAAGCGGGAGAGAAAACAACAGCAGCAACAGCAGGGTTATTTCCAGCAATCGCAAAAGAGGATCTGAAAATCGGTGTTATCCATATCACAGATCCTGCAGAGGGATCAGGATATACATATACACACGACCTTGGAATTCAGGGAATGCAGGCAGCACTTGGATTAGAAGACAGCCAGATCATCAGAAAGAATAATACAGCTGATACTGACCCTACAGCAATCGAGTCAGCAATGCTTGAATGTATTGAAGAAGGATGTCAGCTTATCTTCGCTACAAGCTACGGATATATGGATACCTGCGAAAAATTAGCAGCAGAATATCCGGATGTTATTTTTTCACATGGTACAGGCTACAAAGCAAACGGAAAGAATTTTAACAACTATTTCGGACGCATTTATCAGGCAAGATACCTTGCAGGTATCGCAGCAGGACTAAAAACCGAATCTAACAAAATCGGCTATGTTTCAGCATTTGGAAAGACACTCGCTGAGACAGCAAGTGGAATCAATGCTTTTGCAATGGGCGCTTATTCAGTAAATCCTGATTCACAGGTTTTTGTAAAGGTTACAAACAGCTGGTATGATCCGGAAGGTGAAAAACAGGCAGCACAAGCCCTGATTGCTGATGGATGTGACGTGATCGGACAGCATTGTGATACACCAAATCCTCAGCTTGCAGCAGAAGAAGCAGGGGTTTATGGTGTAGGATATAATTCAGATATGAGTAAGGATGCTCCTGATGCAGTTCTCTGCTCAGTTATGTGGGATTGGAGTGCTTACTATACATGGGCTGTAGAGCAGGTGATAGCTGGAACATGGTCAGGAGAAAACTACTATGGCGGTATGAGTGAAGGTCTTGTAACATTGTCTGATCTTTCTGATCTAAATGATCCGGAAGCGGCAGCTAAGATCGAAGAAGCAAAACAGAAAATGATCGATGGTTCTTTCAACGTATTTGATGGTGTAATTGAATTAAATGACGGAACTACAGTAGGAGAAGAAGGTTCTACTCTTGAAGATTCTGTTATTCAGGGTTCTATGGACTGGTACTTTAAGAACGTAACAGAGGACTAAAAAGTTTAATCAGATATCAGATTCGGTTCATTCCGGATCTGATATTTTTTTGATCATATTTGCTCGTTCATCTGTCTTTCTTTTAAAGAATGAATATGATATAATTACAAAATGTTATGCAGTTTCTTAAAGACTCTTTACAGGGGGATTTTTATGGACGGATCAAACAATAAGTACGCGATCGAATGCAGCAATATTACAAAGAGCTTCGGCAGTGTAAAAGCAAATGACCATATCGATTTACAGGTCGGATATGGTGAAATCTTAGCATTACTTGGCGAAAACGGATCAGGCAAAACAACATTAATGAATATCTTATCAGGTATTTACTATCCGGATGAAGGAGAGGTCATCGTTAACGGAACTCCGGTGACGATCAATTCGCCGACAGATGCGTCCAGACTGGGAATCGGCATGATTCATCAGCATTTTAAGCTGGTAGATGTATTTAGTGCAATGGATAATATTATTTTGGGAACGAAAGAAAAACGCATATCTCCCAAACTATTAAAAGATAAAATTCTTACCTTATGTAAAACATATGGATTGGAAATTGATCCACAGAAAAAAGTATATGAGATGTCAGTCAGTGAGAAGCAGACGGTTGAAATCGTCAAGGTATTATACGGAGGAGCCAAAATCCTGATACTGGATGAGCCAACTGCAGTGTTGACCCCACAGGAAACCAGAAAGCTGTTTGATATCTTAAGAGAAATGCGCAAGCAGGGAAATGCAATTATTATTATCACACACAAATTGAATGAAGTCATGGAAATCAGTGACAGAGTCACAATCTTACGAAAAGGAAGAGTCATTCAGACTGTTGCCACTTCCAAGACAAATGAAATAGATCTGACGACGATGATGGTTGGAAAAAAGGTCGATCTGCAGATCGAGCGCCCCATTGTAGAGAATCAGAAACATGTATTGAAAGTCAGAAACCTTGAAGTAACCAATAAGGATGGAATAAAGACACTTAAAAATGTAAATTTCGATCTTTCGGCTGGAGAAATCATAGGAGTGGCAGGTGTTGCCGGAAGCGGACAAAAGGAACTTTGTGAAGCAATCACCGGACTTCAAAAAATATCAGAGGGATCGATTCAGTATCATGACATCGAGCTGGCAGGAAAAACTCCTCGCGAAATCATGAAATGTGGTATTCGTATTTCTTTTGTACCAGAAGACAGACTGGGAATGGGTCTGATTGGTACAATGGGCATTACGGATAATATTTTATTAAAAACCTATCGAAATGGAAAAGGAATGTTTGTCGACAGAAAACCGGCTAAGCAGCTGGCTGATCAGCTGGTGGAAAAACTGAGAATTTCAACGCCCGGCATCGGAACACCTGTCAGACTTTTATCAGGTGGAAATGTACAGAAAGTATTATTGGGAAGAGAAATCGAAATGAATCCTTCTGTGCTGATCACAGCGTATCCTGTACGCGGACTTGATATCAATTCAACGTATACTGTATATGATTTGATTAATCAGCAGAAAAAGGCAGGTGTTGCTGTTCTGTTCATTGGAGAAGATCTGGATGTACTGCTTGCTCTGGCAGATAAAATATTGGTTCTTTGCAATGGAGAAGCTGTTGGTTTTGTAAATGCATCCGAGATCACAAAAGAAGAAGTTGGAATGATGATGGGAGGAGGAATGATTGATGAATCCGCGGCAGAAACAAGGTAGCCTTTTGACTGTTCATATTACAAAACGGACAGAACTGACCAATCAACAGGCAATGAAAATACGAATTCTTGCAATCGTACTTGCACTTATGGCAGGTGCTGTCTTTCTTCTGAGCTTAGGAAACAATCCGTTTACCATATATGGAACAATTATTTCCGGAGCCTTTAGGAGCAAAATGGCGATTCAGGCAACTATCAAGATCATGATCCCGCTATTCATTACTTCATTGGGTGTAACGCTTGCCTATAAAATGTTATTTTGGAATATTGGTGCAGAAGGACAGATCATTATGGGTGGTGTTTTTGCATCCTATTTTGCATTGTTCCATTACGACTGGCCAAAGCCGATTCTTTTGTTGGTCATGCTGATCGCAGGTATCATCGGAGGCGGATTATGGGGACTGATCCCCGCGTTTTTTAAGGCAAAATATAATACAAATGAAACATTATTTACCCTCATGCTTAATTATATTGCATTACATATTATTTCCTATCTCCGAGATGGTCCGTGGCGTGATCCGGCGAATCCGGGCTTTGCCAAAATAGCGACCTTTGACGCAAATGCACATTTACCCAAAGTATTTGGTGTACATATTGGATGGATCGTGGCACTGATCCTGTTTGGGCTGATTACAATCTACTTAAGATACACCAAACATGGATATGAAATCAGTGTAGTAGGTGTTTCAAATGCAACAGCAAAATATGCCGGGATGGATGTAAAGAAGATCATTCTGCGGACGGTGTTCTTTTCAGGTGCGGTATGTGGTATCGCGGGGATGCTGCAGGTTTCAGGATCGGATCTGACCCTTGCAAGTGGTGTGGCAGGTGGAGTAGGCTTTACTGCGATCATCGTTGCATGGCTGGCTAATCTGAATCCGATGATGATCATGCTTGTATCACTTTTCTTCAGCGTATTGGAAAAAGGGGGCAGCGTCGTACAGTCTACTCACAATCTGTCAACAGACTGCTCAGCTGTGCTACAGGGAATTATTCTTTTTTTTATCCTTGGATGCGAATTTTTTACCCGTTACCGATTGATGTTTCATAAGAAACATATGAAAGAAGGTGCTAAATAATGGACTTTATCATTAGTTTTGTTGTGGCAGCAGTGTTAGCAGGAACGCCTTTACTATTCGGAACATTAGGAGAAATCATGCATGAGCGTGTCGGCCATCTGAATCTGGGTGTTGAAGGTATGATGTCCATAGGTGCATTAGCAGGATTCATGGTGGGGTATCAGACAGACAGCTTTGTACTTGCCATTATCGCTTCCTTTATTGCGGGTGCTCTTTGCGCTCTGATTTATGCTCTGCTGACGATTACACTGATGGCGAATCAGACGGTTTCCGGTCTGACTTTGACGATCTTCGGAATCGGTTTGACAAACTTCTTGGGATATCATTATCTCTCATTGTCAGAAGAGGGAACCCTAAAGCTTCCTAAAGGAATAACAGAAACCATGCGGAGTTTGGAAATCCCGGGACTGAGTGATCTTCCTGTCATTGGACCAATGCTTTTTTCCTATAATCCGTTTGTCTATATTGGTATTGTGATAGCAGTCATACTTGCTGTTTACTATAATAAAACAAAG
>JAAYYM010000399.1 GCA_012515365.1 Clostridia bacterium | reverse complement strand
TTTGATTATTCTTGATATTATGATGCCGGATATAGATGGCTTTGCTTATTGTGATAAAATCCGTTTATTGGTGGACTGTCCTATTTTGTTCTTAACTGCAAAGACAATGGAAAATGATATTACTTTCGGACTAGGTTTAGGTGCCGACGATTATCTGACAAAGCCATTCCGCATTGCAGAACTGCGGGCAAGAATAAATGCCCACTTACGACGAGAATGTAGGGAACGGCATGCAGCTCTTACTTTTGACAGAATTAAGATTGATTTGGCGGCAAAGGAATTACTGGTAGACGGGACTCCAGTTCTTCTAACAAAAAGCGAATACCTTATTTGTGAATATCTTGCACGAAACAAAGGGCAAGTATTTTCTAAAGAACAAATATATGAAGCAGTTTTTAGCTTGGACGGTGATAGTGATAATTCCACTATTTCCACTCATATCAAAAATATTCGGGCTAAATTAGGTAGAGTGGATATTCAGCCGATAGCAACGGTTTGGGGGATTGGATACAAATGGGAATGAAAAAAGAAGTAACTCTGAAAGCTGCTTTCTGGAGATTTTTATGTATGCTGGTTATTGGCTTGTTTTTTTCGGTGGTTATTCCATTTAGCCTTATTTACGTTGGAACAATGACGGGAATCATAACTTATGCAGACTATTCAGAACACAGCGTTAAAAATCTTGTTCCAATTATTTCTGCTACCCCGGATTTGACCGAGCTGCATCTTCCTATAGGGTGTGAGTACCTGATATTGGATAAGAATTATCAAATAGTAGGCACTTCTTTAGCGGGCAAAGACTTAGATAGTGCTATGGAATATGCCGTATCGGGAACATCAAATACGAATATCAATAAACAATATGCGTTTGTTACCCGCGATAATGAATATGTTGTTATCCAATATTATATTGGCTCATATTTTACAAACGAATGGCTCAATGAGCATTTTGCATCGCCGGAAATCCTGCTTTATATTTTTATAGGACTAAATTGTATTATTGTTTGCATTATCCTAACAACCAAATTTTCAAAAATACTACGTTTGCAACTCTCTCCGTTATTTCAAGCGACTGAACAGGTTGCACAGCAAAATCTTGATTTTGAAGTGGAACACTCAAAAATCAAAGAATTTGAAGATGTACTGCAATCTTTTTCTAAAATGAAAGATAATCTGAAATCATCATTAGAACAGCAATGGAAAGCAGAACAATTACAGAGGGAGCAGATTGCCGCGCTTGCGCATGATTTGAAAACACCTTTGACTGTTATTCAAGGAAATATTGACTTGATGAACGAAACAGAGCTTGACAGCGAGCAGCGGTTATATACGGGTTATATCATAGAAAGCTCTGAGCAAATAAGTATATATGTCAAAACATTGATAGATATATCCCGAACAGTTGCGGGGTATCAGCTTCATGTGGAAGAATTCGATATAGCTGATTATATGAAAAAAATAGAAGCACAGGCAAACTCTTTATTTTTTACAAAAGGTATATGCTTACACATGACAATGGAAGAAAATTTGGGTATGCTCAAAGCAGATAAAATGCTTTTGGAACGTGCGATTATGAATGTTCTCAATAATGCGTTGGACTATTCCCCCACGGAAGGGACAGTTTATATATCAGTGCAAAAGGAAGAAAACTTTGTACAAATATCCATAATTGACGAGGGAAATGGCTTCACGCCGGATACCCTGCATCATGCACAGGAACAATTTTTTATGGGTGACAGTAGCCGGACCTCCAGTATGCACTTTGGTATGGGACTTTACATTACAAGCAGCATTATTAAACGGCATGATGGACAGCTTATATTGAACAATGATAGTAAAACAAATGGTGCGCAGGTTATAATAAAGATTCCATGTTAAGTTTTTACGGGCGGTACTTTTTGTATCGCCCTTTTTATAAATCTTTATGAAATCTTTAAAAATATATCATATTATACAAGTTGATTAGAGAAGAAGACATAGTTACAACAAATTATGCGAGAAAATATATTTATGAGCATAATCGCTTGGCAACTTTCGACTGGTCGAGATGTTGCCCCAGTTTGCAGACAACATAAATAACTTTGAAGTTGGAGGTATGTGCACCGTGAACATAATAGAATATTTCCGTACAGATAATAAAGAATATTGGCTTTCTAAAATTAAAGAATGTGATTGGGGAGCAGGTCAGTTTTTATATGAACTTCTGAAAAATCAGAAGTTAATGGAATATGTAGGCAAAAATACCAAGGTGCTTATGTTGGTGGAAGGAGAGAATTTAATTTCTTTTTGTACACTTGCAGATAAGGATGATATTCAGCCAACAGAATTAACCCCATGGATTGGATGGATATATACATTTCCGAATTATAGAGGTCATCGCTATGTTGGAAAATTATTAAGTTATGCTGAAGAGTTGGCAAAAGTAGATGGAATGAATGATATTTACATTTCAACAAATCATAATGGGCTATATGAAAAATATGGATATGAGTTTTATAAGATGATGAAAGATATGCAGGGAGAAGATTCAAGAGTATATGTAAGACACCTATAAATTAGAATAGATTGCAGTAAAGCAGAAGAAGGCTTGCAAACAACTCTATGCTCTGAATGTGCATTAAATGCGCTTGCAATAGATGAACCTCTTGAATATAAGAAATGTATTTGTCTTGTATTCTGTATAACTATAATAAATCGAGGATTTAAGTGGTAAAGGAAGGAGAATGAAATGAAGATTTTCTATTTTACATCAACTGGTAATTGTCTTATGGTAGCAAAGCATATCGGAGGCGAACTAATATCCATCCCGGCTGCCTTAAAAGGAGAGACCATGGACTACGAGGCAGACGCTATTGGATTAGTATTCCCCGTTTATGGGCTGGCGGTTCCTCCGATAATAGAGGAATTTCTGGAAAGAGCAGAGTTTCATACACCATATTTGTTTGCTGTGATCACCTTTGGAACCTTTGCAGGCGGAGCAATCCGTCAGCTTTCAGATTTGCTGGACAGAAAGGGAGAAACGCTTGCTTATGCAAATCAATTACATATGCAGGAAAAC
Organism: Clostridia bacterium; assembly: GCA_012515365.1. Next base: position 5,601 of record JAAYYM010000399.1, on the reverse strand, counting down.
TACTTGCCGGGCTTTGCAATGGAAAAGCAGAAAAAACCAAGAAAGCAGGACGAGAAGCTGGAGCAGATATGTCAGGATATTCACTCAGGAAAGTATTTTGTCCGAAAGAATTCACGGTTTGCCTGCATGATGACAAGGACACATCAGGCAGATTATCACTATAAGCGGGGGGGGGGTGTAACACAGCAACTTCAAATCAGTGCAGACTGCACACATTGCGGTATATGTGAGAAGATATGTCCCACAGGGAATATACAGCTTGAGGCGGGAACTCCGGTCTATGGAAACGACTGTCTGAGCTGTCTTGCCTGTATACAGAACTGCCCGCAGAAGGCAATACGATTAAGCAATGAAAAAAGTGCGCAAAGGTACCGCAACCCGGAAATTGAGCTGACGGAAATTGTACAGGCAAACCAGAGTGGACAATATTAAGAAGAAAGGCATATCGGGATGAAGAAGGCGGCAAAAGTAAGTTATTATGTGGGGATGACATCTAGTATGTTTATTGGAATATGGCATTTTTTTGTGCCGTGGCTCTATGGATGGAAGCAGTATATTCCAAGTGAATACGCCAACCTGGTGGTATTGATTGACTGGATTAATCTTCTGTTTTCATTTTTCCTGTCAGGGCTTAGCATATTGCTGATTTGCTGGGGAAGAAAGGTATTTGATGGAAATAAAGAAGCGATAACCGTATTTGGTTTTATGACAGTGGTGTGGATATTTCGTGTGGTGATTGCAGTGATAGAACCGTATCCGGTAGCAGTACTTGCGTGGGCAGCTTATGGTCAGTTTATAGGAAGTATTGTGATTATGACTATGTTGATTTTTGCGTTTGTACAGGTGAGGACAATGGCGGCTAACAAGAAACGATAGACTGACCACATGATTTGAGCGACCACTACACGACTTTTATGGTTGCAAAGAAATCATGAAGTAGACTATGAGGATGGAACAGCAGCTGATTTATTAAAAATAGAGAGACAGATTGGAATTTGAAGGGAGTATGTAGACTATGAATAACTGGTTTACAAATGGTTGTTGACCGTTGTGATTTACCAAATAACTTCAATGTATATGATTACGAGCTTTTTCAAGGAATGCCAACAAAAATTGTAGCTGACCATGATGTGATAGATATTGGCGGACGGCAAATTGAAGTGTTGCATACACCTGGACATTCACCAGGGCATTTGTGCTTTTGGGAAAAAGACAAAGGATACTTATTTACTGGCGATTTGGTATATAAAGATATACTGTTTGCATACTACCCTTCTACCGACCCTGAAGCATATTTTGCTTCATTGGAAAAGATTTCCGCATTGCCGGTAAAAAAAGTATTCCCCGCACATCATTCATTGGATATACATCCGGAAATTTTAATCCGTATGCGAAAAGCACTTGAAGAACTTAAAGAAAATGGGAAACTTTGTCATGGCAGTGGTACATTTAATTATGGTGATTGGGGCATTTGGTTATAAAAATCGGAATTAAAGGAGGAAATATTATGATTACTCAACTAGAAGCTTTTCTAAAAAAGCCGCGGCTGTACGCTCCAAGTACAGGAGAATTTTGGAACGATCCGCATATCTCAAGGGGAATGCTGGAGGCGCATCTGAATCCGCAGGTCGATGCGGCCACTCGCAAGCAGGAATTTCTTGACCAGTCGGTTCAATGGATTGCTCAAATTGCACCGCCATCCCAATACACATCCTTACTTGATCTGGGGTGTGGACCTGGTCTTTATGCGGAACGTTTTCACAAGACCGGGTACTCCGTTACGGGTGTGGATTTTTCAAAACGCTCGATTGCATATGCAAAGGAACAAGCCGAGAGGAACAATAGCGCCATTGAGTACTATTACCAAAATTATCTGACGATTGATTATACGGATCAATTCGATGTCATCACGTTGATTTACTGTGATTATGCTGTGATGTCAGTGGAGGACAGACTCCTCTTATTAAGCAAGGTATATCAGGCGTTAAAGAAAAACGGGAAATTTATTGTGGATTTTTTCACACCAAGCAGGAGAAAAGATGAAAGTCACACATGGCAAATCTGCGAAAAAGGCGGTTTTTGGAGTGAAAGGCCTCATATCTGTTTGGAGTCCGTCTATCAGTATGATGACGAGGATGCTACCGAGCTTCGTCAGTGCGTTGTTCTGACAGACGAAGCAATTAGTTGTTACAACATATGGGATCACTTTTTTACCAAGGAAAAGCTGTTATCGGAAATTCAAAACGTAGGCTTTCATAGTTGTGTTCTCTATGGTGACGTGGCAGGAAAAGAATTCTCAGATCAAGGCGAAACGATTTGCGGCGTTTTTACGAAGTAGAGTTTTTCTGAATTTTCAAATGCAGAAATCATGATTTATCAGCTATCAATCCATGACAATGGTGTACAGGGGGCAGGCAACGGATACTCAAATAGTATAGTAACATTGACTGTCTTCCTGTCCGCCGAGACGAAAGGAAGAATTTATTTCTTTGGAGCATGTATTCGAGGAACACCAATATATAAGGTAATTGATGATATTACAAACGAAAATATCGACAATATGATTTGGGGTAAACAAGGTAATTATTTTGATAGATGATATTAACCTAAAGTAATAAAAGATGAACCGATTACTTAAGAAATGGTTTATCTACTGAAAGAGATACCAATTATTGATTTTCATTTATCTGAGGAACAGATATTACTAAAACTGTTCCTCAGATTTGCCGGACACTGTCTGTAAAGCTAACATGGTAACATTTGTCGATGAAGTCATGATGGTATTTGAAGAATGTAAATGTTAGAATAGATGTAAACACTGGCTTGATGGTGATTTTGAAGTAAAGATAAGTGTAATAATGTAATAATACAACTAATTGTTAGTACCCCAAATTGGATAGTTACAAAGGAAATAATTAATATTACATCCAATCAGCTTTTACACTTCCAGATGAAGAAAAGAGAGTTCAAGAAGAGAGACCATTTATTAGTATTTCAGATTCTTTTAAAAAGATAATAGTGGTAGGAAATCATATTAAACTAAAAAGGGATGATTTTTGACCAAAGCCAAGAAAAAATAACAAAAACCTCAGAAAACGTGATGTTTACTGGGGGTTTTTAATGCAAGTATTTTTTATGAAATAAATGAACCAAATTTCTTTTTACGACAATATATAGGTGAAAGGAGTAAATGAGAATGAATGTTACGGACTTTGAGCAGTTAATCTTAGCACATGGAAAATCTGTATATGGCTTTATCTGTAAGATGACAGGTAATCCCATGGATGCTGAAGATTTCTACCAGCAAACATTTCTAAAGGCCTTTGAAATGCTGGACGAAATTGAAAGCGAACAGTATCCGAAGGCATTCTTAATCTCGATCTTCTTGGGACTGTATCGAAACAAACGCAGAAAAGAGGGACGACATAACCGAATTGCTCCGACAATTGCCATTACAGAAGACAATCAGGAGAGCCTTGCCTCTGATGTGAACCTGGAAGTAGAATTTATAAAAAGAGAAGAGTCGGAAATGGTAATGAAATGTGTGAGCTTACTTGATGAAAAATTTCGAATTCCCATTCTTTTGCACTATAATGCACAGCTGAGTGTTGAGGAGATAGCCAATGTAATTAAAAAGCCGGTGGGAACAGTGAAAACAAGACTAAAACGCGGAAGAGAACTGATCAAAAAAGGATTGGAGGAAGCAGGGTATGAACAATAACGAGTTAGAATTGTTACTTACAGCGTCACTTAAAAGTACGAAAGAGCCGGATTCGAAATTAAATCTCGAGACATTGAATCAGGCAAAAATAAAGTGTAATCAGGAATATCAATTAAAACAAGATCAGAAAAGTCTTGTTCTGGCACTTTCTGTTTTGCTTCCCTTTTCAATCTTTGTGACAGTGGTAGTTTCCTACCTGTTTATCAGTAATTTCTTTGCCAAACTGTTTATTATGGGATTTGGTATTATCGGTATTTTTTGCATCTTGATAGTCGGTAGGGTCGCATTTACAACGATGAAGAAACAGAAAGGAGTTTTGGCGGAATGAATGTTAAAATGATAGTTTTGATAGCAACAGCTATGGTTATTGCAGGTGGCCTCACGGCGATTTATGTGTTTCCTGCTGTTTGGACTTATAAAGATGCAAAAGAACGAGGTCTCAATGCAGCTTTTTGGACAATTGAAGTGATACTAATCAATATTCTGGGCGGGTTCCTTTGCCTTGGCTTTATTGCTTATTTGATTGCACGTACACTTATTTCCAAGATTCGTTGCCCGAAATGTAACAAACCATGTGATGTTAAATCGGTGTATTGTCCTTCCTGTGGAGAAGTGATTCAAAAAGATGAAGTAAGAAAATACTCGAAAAAGCATAATAAATTGCTTATTGGGATTGCGGCAGGAGCTGTCATCATGATTGTTGGTATGGGTATGATGTTTGGCGCATTGCGTAACAGCACATCGCACAAGCCTAATGTCTCAATAGGTAAAATGGAAAAATGCTGGGATGATGTTTGGACAATAAAGGCAAAAATATCAAATGAAACAAGCAGCAAATCTTTCGATGTGGATGAAGATGAACCGGGGCAACTTCTCTTAAGCGGCAGTTCAGAGGAAGGAAATGTTTTTGTACATGTAATCTGTGATGAGGCATCACAAAGCTATGCCCTTACAAGTGATGATGAAATAATCAAAGTGGATCTCTCTGATTTTGCTTCGAAGAAGGTGGAACTGATTCTGATCTGTGATGATGTGAAGGGACTCCATTTCAAGGCGGATTGGAGTAATCAATAACGTATAAAAAAGGAAATACAGCGAGGAGGAAAAAGTGAAAGTTGCGAAAATGGTGTTATTTATTATATTGGGATTAATTTGCATTTTTATCATATTTGCAGTAGCAATGGGAGCAATTTATGGTAAGATCAATAAAACGGAACAGGCAAATGAAGAAGTGGTATTGGGAAGTGGAGAACAACAGGCATTGATTTTATACCAAGAGTCAAAGGGAAGTCTTGTGAAAAGAAATATGGACCGGATAGCAGATGAGTTAATACAGAAGGGTTATCAGGTTACTATGAATCATCCAAGAAAGGACAATGGGTATCAAGCAGAAGATTATGATGTTGTGGTACTTGCCAGTCCCGTATATGCGAGACAGATATCCGAACCATTGTGCGCATATGCAGATAGCCAGGATTTTAGTAATACGAAGGTTTTTCTGGTAGTTACAGGCTTGGTGGAAAGCAACGATGAGTCAAAAGATTTGAGAGAACACATTAATGATGCAATTGAAATTGCGTCCATCAAAACAGGAAAAGTAGAAGAAAAAACAATACAGACTCTGGAGCAGTTATTAGAAAGCGAGTAAAACGAGAGTGTGAAGAAAAGTCTGTAAATACAACCTCTATGATAGTGATTGAGCTGGTAAGCTAAGGAGTAGCTAGGAATGCTTTGATGCTGAACATCAATAGGAACAGATAACGCAAGAAATATTTGAAAATGATGAAACCTTGTAGTAGAAAATGCTACAAGGTTTTATTTGTTATTTGTTTGATTATACCGCAATCATTTGACATTTTTAAAAATAAAGAGTATATATA
>JAAYYM010000398.1 GCA_012515365.1 Clostridia bacterium | reverse complement strand
GGAAGCTATAATAATAACAGACCAGCCGGCCAGGGTGGTTATAATAATAACAGACCAGGCGGTCAGGGCGGTTATAATAATAACAGACCAGGCGGTCAGGGTGGCTATAATAATAACAGACCAGGTGGTCAGGGTGGTTATAATAATAACAGACCAGGTGGTCAGGGTGGTTATAATAATAACAGACCAGGTGGCCAGGGTGGTTATAATAATAACAGACCGGGGCAAAATGGAGCTGGCGGACGTCCGGGCTTTGGAAATAAGGACGCTGCAGGCTTTGATTCATCTGCAAAGATGACAGTCAAGGAACAGGAAAAGCATAGAGACGAGCAGGAAAAGCGCAGACAAAATCAGGATAAGAGAAAGAAAGATCTGGCTTATTCAACAGAAGATGGCTTTAGAGGTGGTAAACCGGTTAAGGGAATCAAGCAGCTTGAAAAGCCACAAGAGAAAGTTGTTGTGGTAGAAGAAAAGATCAAAGTGATTACATTGCCGGAAGCATTAACCATTAAAGAGCTTGCAGAAAAAATGAAAATACAGCCGTCTGCGATTGTTAAGAAACTATTTTTACAGGGAACAGTTGTAACTGTTAATCAGGAAATCACTTTTGATGTTGCAGAAGAAATTGCATTAGAATATGAAGTGTTCTGTGAAAAAGAGGTTGTCGTAGATGTTATCGAAGAATTACTGAAGGAAGAAGATGATGATGTCAATGATATGACTAAGAGACCTCCAGTTATCTGCGTTATGGGTCATGTTGATCATGGTAAAACTTCACTTCTCGATGCAATCAGAAAGACAAATGTGATAGACCGTGAGGCTGGAGGTATCACGCAGCATATCGGTGCTTATGTGGTAACGATCAATAATCAGAAGATCACGTTCCTTGACACACCGGGACATGAAGCGTTTACTGCTATGCGTATGCGTGGCGCAAATGCAACGGATATTGCAATCCTTGTAGTTGCAGCAGATGATGGTGTTATGCCTCAGACAATCGAAGCAATTAATCATGCCAAAGCTGCCGGAATTGAAATTATAGTTGCTGTTAATAAAATTGATAAGCCAAGTGCCAATATCGATCGTGTTAAGCAAGAGCTTGCAGAGTATGAACTGATCCCAGAAGACTGGGGTGGATCTACGGTGTTTGCACCAGTGTCTGCTAAATCAGGCGAAGGTATCGAGCAGTTGTTAGAAATGATCCTGTTAACTGCAGAAATTCTGGAACTGAAAGCAAATGCGAAGAGAAAAGCAAGAGGTCTTGTAATAGAGGCTGAGCTTGATAAAGGAAGAGGACCTGTTGCAACAGTCCTTGTACAAAAGGGAACCTTAAAGGTCGGTGATTTCATTGCTGCCGGAGCATGTCATGGTAAGGTCAGAGCGATGATCGACGATAAGGGACGAAGAGTGAAAGAGGCAGGACCATCTACACCGGTTGAGATCCTTGGACTTGGAGATGTACCAAATGCAGGTGAAATTTTTGTTGCACCTGAAAATGATAAAGAAGCGCGTAATTTTGCAGCTACATTTATTTCACAAAATCGTGTGAAAATGCTTGATGATACAAAAGCAAAAATGTCTCTGGATGATCTGTTTACACAGATTAAAGCCGGAAATCTTAAAGAACTTAACCTGATCATTAAAGCAGATGTACAGGGTTCTGTAGAGGCAGTTAAGGAAAGTCTGTTAAAGCTGTCAAATGATGAAGTGGTAGTAAAAGTGATCCATGGTGGTGTTGGTGCGATCAATGAATCAGATGTTATTTTGGCATCTGCATCAAATGCAATTATTATCGGATTTAATGTAAGACCTGATGCCATGGCTAAAACAACAGCAGAAAATGAAGGCGTTGATGTTCGTTTATATAGCGTTATTTACAAAGCAATCGAAGATGTGGAAGCTGCAATGAAGGGAATGTTAGATCCTATATTTGAAGAAAAGATCATTGGTCATGCAGAAGTACGCCAGATCTTTAAAGCATCCGGAATCGGAAATATCGCAGGTTCTTATGTCCTTGATGGTACATTCCAGAGAGGCTGTAAAGTACGCATCACCAGAGAAGGCGAACAGATTTTTGAAGGTGATCTTGCTTCACTGAAGCGTTTTAAGGATGATGTTAAAGAGGTTAAAACAGGATTTGAATGTGGTCTTGTATTTGACGGATTTAATGACATTCAAGAGCTTGATATGGTTGAGGCATACATCATGGTCGAAGTAGCAAGATAGAAAGTTAAGGGGTAGTCCAGATGAAAAAAAACAGTATCAAGAACACACGGATCAATGGAGAAGTGCAGCGTGAATTGGCCAATATCATAAGAAGTGAGATCAAAGATCCACGCATTAGTCCGATTACGTGTGTTACAGCAGTTGAAGTTGCCCCGGATCTGAAAACATGTAAAGCATGGATCAGTGTATTAGGGGATGGAAATGTACAAAACGATACCATATCCGGTTTGAAAAGTGCAGAAGGTTTTATCAGAAAGCAGCTTGCAAAGTCTTTGGACTTAAGACATACACCGGAAATTACATTTGTACTGGATACATCAATTGAATATGGCATGAATATGTCGAAATTGATTGATGATGTGAATAAGGGTGAAGCATAAATGATAGATTTAAAAAAAGAAATAAAAAACGCCAAATCAATTGCCATATCAGGACATATCCGTCCTGATGGTGATTGTATCGGTTCAGTAAGTGCAATGTATCAATATCTTAAGAAACTAATGCCGGATGCAAAGGTAGATGTGTATTTAGAAGAACCTCCACACATTTTTGCATTTTTAAAGGGCGTAGATCAGTTTGATTCAACTTACAAAAGTGACTATGCATATGATATTTTCATTTCTCTTGACAGTGGAGATTTAGAACGTCTTGGACGTGCGGAAAAGTATTTTTCAACAGCCAAAAAGACAATCTGTGTTGACCATCATATCAGTAACAATGGATTTGCAGATATAAATTATGTAGAAGCAGATGCCAGCTCAACATGTGAACTTATTTATGATTTGATTGAACCTGAAGAGATGGATGTTTATATTGCAGAAGCTATTTTCACCGGAATTGTACATGATACCGGCGTATTTCAGTATTCCTGTACATCACCAAAGACGTTTCAGATCTTAAGTGTTCTGGCAGCCTATGAATTTGATCGCTCGGCGATCATCGATGCGACCTTTTATCAAAAGAGCTATATTCAAAATCAGATTATGGGGCGTGCGTTGCTGGAGAGTATTTTGTTTATGGATGGAAAATGTATTGTCAGCATGATCGATCAAAAAACGATGGATTTTTATTCTGTAACTCCGAAATCATTAGATGGGATTGTCAATCAGCTGCGTGTAACCAAGGGTGTGGAATGTGCCATTTTCATGTATCAGGTAGGTACGATGGAATATAAGGTCAGTCTGAGATCTAACCGGATTGTTGATGTTTCAAAAGTGGCAATGCGCTTTAACGGCGGTGGACATGTAAGAGCTGCAGGATGTACCATGAATGGAACCTTTCATGATGTTGTCAATAATCTTTCTTATTTTATTGAACAACAGCTGGAAGCAGCACAACACACGGAAACAACGATAGAACAGGGGTCTTGTTAATGGATGGAGTGCTTAATGTTTATAAAGAAAAAGGATATACCTCGCATGATGTAGTTGCCAAATTGCGAGGTATTTTAAAACAAAAAAAGATTGGGCATACAGGTACGCTGGATCCGGATGCAGTAGGTGTGCTTCCAGTCTGTCTAGGGAAAGCTACAAAGCTTTGTGATTTGTTGACGGACAAGGATAAGACTTACCGGACCACCTTGCTGTTTGGGCAGACAACGGATACACAAGATGCTTCAGGTAAAGTGCTGTCAAGCGCATTGTTTGAGGAGCTCCAGTCGTTAAAGGAAGAACAGGTTGTTGAGGTTATCAAAGGATTTGTCGGTACATATGAACAGATACCGCCGATGTATTCCGCTTTAAAGGTGAATGGAAAAAAACTCTATGAGTTAGCCAGAGCCGGAATTGAAATAGAACGAAAAGCCAGAACAGTCACAATCAATTCGATTGAAATCCATAAGGTGGATCTGCCTAGAGTCGAAATGGAAGTCACATGCTCAAAAGGAACCTATATCAGAACCTTGTGTCATGATATCGGAGAAAAGCTTTTGGTTGGTGGTATCATGGAAGAGCTTACTCGTACACGTGTAGATCGCTTTCGGATAGAGGATTCATTCACGCTTTCTCAAATAGAAATGCTTCGTGATAAGGAGCAGCTCGTGGAACATATCCTGCCGCTAGATCAGATGTTTCAACATTACCCGGCATATTATGCAGATGAAAAGCTAGATAAGGCACTCAATAACGGAAATCTGTTTCATGACAGAATGCTGGATCATGAATCAGGGATTTATCGAATTTATGATTCCAAGAAGCGCTTTATCGGATTATACGAAAAGACGGATGTTACTTATCGACCATATAAAATGTTTTTATGAATTTGGAGCGATTATGGAAGTAATTGAACATACTATAGAATTTAATATGAAAGAACCGACGGTAGTAACAATTGGAAAATTTGACGGATTTCATAAGGGGCATGAGAAGATTTTGAATATGCTTCTAAAGATTCAAAAAGAAAAAAAGCTTAAATCAGTGGTGTTTACTTTTTCTGCACCTCCATCCTTGGTTTTTGGTGATCACAAACAGAAGGTATTGACGACGAATGACGAAAAGCGTCTGATGTTTGAACGGATGGGAGTTGATTATCTGGTAGAATTTCCGTTTAATGAGCGAACAGCTGCTATTTCAGCAGAAAACTTTATAGAAGATATTCTGCTTAAAAAATTGCAGATGAAAGCAATTGTTGTAGGAACGGACTGCAGATTTGGACATAGAGGCTCAGGAAATGTTGCACTTCTTTCGGAATATGCAGAAGAAAAACAGTTTGAATGTCATGTGATAAAGAAAGAGCGTTATAATCATAAGGAAATCAGTTCCAGTATGATTCGCAGTGCCATTGAACGTGGAAATCTGTTGTTTGCCAATGAACTGCTCGTGTATCCATACACCATTTACGGTGAAGTGGTTCATGGAAGAAAGCTTGGCAGGACGCTTGGAATGCCGACCGTTAATCAGATTCCAGAGGAGCAAAAACTCTTACCGCCGCGTGGTGTTTATTATTCTAGTGTAGTATGCAGAGGGATCCGCTATGACGGTATTACCAATATTGGCTGTAAACCGACTGTAAACGGAGATATCATGAACGGTGTCGAAACCTATATCTATGAGTTTAAAAATAATATTTATGGGGATTATATTACAATCAGTTTGTTACAGTTTAAAAGACCTGAAATGAAGTTTCCATCTGTAGAGGCTCTTAAAATACAGATGCAGACCGACATTGCCGAAGGTTTTGAATGGCACGCCGAGTTTGGCAGACCGGTTTTTGAGAAAAAGTTCTTGTAAGTTACTATACCATCCGTTAAAATGGGATAGTACGATGATTGCAGAAAAAGGAATGGGAGATACAGAGTTCATGAGAGTTGACATTATCTTGTCCTTAATGGGCGGACTTGGCTTGTTTCTATTCGGAATGAATATGATGAGTGAAGGAATAGAAAAAGCAGCAGGAGCAAAACTACGTTCCATATTGGAGTTTTTTACGAAAAACAGATTTAGTGGAATGCTTGTCGGTATGATATTTACCGCGATTGTACAATCATCATCTGCCTGTACAGTTATGGTTGTAAGTTTTGTTAATTCAGGTATTATGAATTTGTCACAGGCTGTAGGAGTTATTATGGGTGCCAATATCGGTACCACGATCACATCACAGCTTGTATCCTTTAATTTGTCTAAAATAGCCCCTTTATTTGTATTGATGGGCGTTGTAATGGTTTTGTTTGCAAAGAAACTGAATATACAGAAAATAGGAGAGGTTCTCTTAGGCTTTGGTGTTTTATTTATGGGCTTGTCCATTATGGCAGAAGCAATGGGCGGCATCAGAGAAATTCCATCTGTACTTAATCTTTTAAGATCACTTAAAAACCCGGTACTGGCTGTATTGGCAGGATTTATTCTGACAGCAATTATCCAGAGTTCATCTGTTACGGTCAGCATTGTGCTTTTGATGGCAACACAAGGACTTTTAGAATTACCGATGTGCTGCTATATCATATTGGGCTGTAACATTGGATCTTGTGTTACTGCACTTTTGGCAAGTCTTGCAGGTAAAAAAGATGCAAAACGTGCAGCAATGATTCACTTTCTGTTTAATGTAATTGGTACAGCTGTTATGGTGGTTATTTTACAATTGTTTATGCCTCAGATCCTGAAACTGATCGTTACGTTATCAGGAGATAATATTGGACGTTGTGTTGCAAATGCACATACCATGTTTAAAGTATTCCAGGTAATCTTATTGTTCCCGTTTGGCGGAATGCTTGTCAAGATGACCTATTGGTTTATCAGGGGAGAGGATACCAAGGTTGGTTATCGTGCTAATCTACAGCTTAAGTATATCGGAAAGAAAACTGTATTTTCACCTGCCACGGCGGTTATAGATGCAATGAAAGAAATCGAACGTATGGCATCTCTTGCAAGTGAAAATCTGAATCGCGCCATGAATGCGTTGATTACACTTGATCAGGATGATATAGATGAGGTTTACAGAGTAGAAGAGAATATTAATTTCCTTAATCACGAAATTACCAATTATCTTGTTAAGATCAGTCAGACCAATCTTCCTGTGGAAGATGCAAAAAACATAGGTGGTCTGTTTCATGTAGTAAATGATATTGAGCGTATCGGTGACCATGCAGAAAATGTTGCCGACTCAGCAAAGCAGAGAATGGAAGGAAACCTTACATTCAGTAAGGAAGCGCAAAAGGAAATGGGCGATATGCTTGATATGGTAAATACCATTGTCAGGTTTGCTATTGAAATGTTTGCAGAAAACAGTGAAGAACATATGCATGATATCCTTCAGTTGGAAGAAGCAATTGATGAAAAGGAACGTGAGCTGCAGCAGGCACATGTAGATCGTCTGACTAAGGACGAGTGTTCACCGGAGGCAGGTATGATCTTTTCAGATGTTGTTTCGGGACTTGAGAGAGTGGCAGATCATGCAACCAATATTGCTTTCTCAATTATGGATCCGGATCCGGAAAGTGCAAGGAAGCAGGCTGAACGTGCATAAAATGAGTATATAAAAGAAATTGCATGTTTACACAGTCGGGCTGCTGTGATATAATACATTGGTATGAATTGAGCTATACCCAGAGTCAGGACACTCCGACCTCTCTCTTAGTATCAGCTGTATACAAATATAAAATAGGAGGAATCAGAAATGATCGCAAAAGAAAAGAAGACAGCTATTATGAAAGAATATGGCAGATGTGAAGGTGACACAGGTTCACCGGAAGTACAGGTAGCCGTATTAACAGCAAGAATTCAGGAGCTTACAGAGCATCTTAAGGCTCATCCAAAGGATCATCATTCAAGAAGAGGTATGTTCAAGATGGTTGGTCAGAGAAAAGGATTACTTGCGTATCTGAAAGAGAAGGATATCGAGAGATATCGTATATTGATCGAGAAACTTAACATCAGAAAATAGTTACGATCTTACGGGCGGAGTCTATCCGCCCTATTTTTTAACGACATAAAATACACGATGTTTTATGTGTTTTACATGTGCACAAGGCAGAAGAATTTACCCCGAGACCACTGATGAGCAATTCAGTGAACTGGTATCTGGAATGTTCATCAGTTGTTTCGGTGAGACAAAATTCTCCTTGTGCAGGATAGATTAGAATCTGAAAGGAGAACAGATATGAAAAGTTATTCAATGGAACTTGCAGGACGTACTCTTACCGTAGATATCGGCAGAGTCGCTGCACAGGCAAATGGTGCCGCACTGATGCATTATGGTGACACCACAGTATTATCAACAGCAACAGCTTCAGAAAAACCAAGAGAGGGAATCGATTTCTTCCCATTAAGTGTTGAATATGAAGAAAAATTGTATTCAGTAGGAAAGATTCCGGGAGGTTTCAACAAGCGTGAGGGTAAAGCATCTGAAAATTCAGTGTTGACATCACGTGTTATTGACCGTCCGATGCGTCCTTTATTCCCTAAGGATTACAGAAATGATGTAACACTTAATAACCTTGTACTTTCTGTTGATCCTGACTGCTCACCTGAGCTTACAGCTATGCTTGGATCTGCTATTGCAACAGCAATTTCAGATATTCCATTTGATGGTCCATGTGCAACAACACAGGTTGGTCTCATTAATGGTGAGTTTGTATTTAACCCAAATGCTGAGCAGAAAGCGCAATCAGATCTTCAACTGACAGTTGCTTCTACAAGTGAAAAAGTAATCATGATTGAAGCGGGTGCCAATGAAGTACCTGAGGATAAAATGATTGAAGCAATTTATGCAGCTCATGAAGTTAATCAGAAGGTTATTGAATTTATCAATACAATGGTTGCAGAAGTAGGTAAAGAGAAACATTCTTATACAAGCTGTGCAATTCCTGAAGAATTATTTGCAAAAATGAAAGAAATCGTAACACCTGCTGAAATGGAAGTGGCTGTATTTACAGACGAAAAGCAGGTAAGAGAAGAAAATATCCGTCAGATCAGAGAAAAGTTAGAAGAAGCGTTTGCTGATAATGAAGAATGGCTTTCATTAATCGGAGAAGCTCTTTATCAGTATCAGAAAAAGACTGTTCGTAAAATGATTTTAAAGGATCATAAACGTCCGGATGGACGTAAGATTGATGAGATCAGAAAACTGGCTGCAGAAATCGATCTCATTCCTCGTGTTCACGGATCAGGAATGTTTACACGTGGTCAGACTCAGATCTGTACGATCACAACACTAGCTCCTTTATCAGAAGCACAGAGAATAGACGGACTTGATCTTGCAGAGACAAGAAAGAGATATATGCATCACTATAATTTCCCTTCTTACTCAGTTGGAGAGACAAAGCCAAGCAGAGGTCCCGGACGTCGTGAAATCGGACATGGTGCATTAGCCGAAAGAGCACTTGTGCCGGTACTTCCTTCAGAGGATGAATTCCCATATGCAATCAGAACTGTATCAGAAACGTTTGAGTCAAACGGATCTACTTCACAGGCTAGTATCTGTGCATCTACTTTGTCACTGATGGCTGCCGGTGTTCCGATCAAGAAACAGGTTGCCGGTATCTCTACAGGACTTGTAACCGGTGATGCAGATGATGATTACATTGTATTGACAGATATTCAGGGCTTGGAAGATTTCTTCGGAGATATGGACTTTAAGGTAGCAGGTACACATGATGGTATTACTGCAATTCAG
>JAAYYM010000397.1 GCA_012515365.1 Clostridia bacterium | reverse complement strand
GTTCCGTTTCAGATGGTAATGTTTACGATGTCAAAACTTGCAAATATTACACACTTGAATAATCCGGTGGGTATGGTAATATTATACTTGGGTTTTGGAGCAGGATTATCAGTATTTATGTTCTGCGGATTTATTAAATCTATTCCACTTGAAATCGAAGAAGCTGCAATGATTGATGGATGCACACCGTTACAAACCTTTTTTGGTGTTGTAATACCGATTTTGAAACCTACTGCAATCACAGTTGCGATTCTGAACGCGATGTGGGTATGGAATGATTATCTGCTGCCATATCTTGTCATCGGCCTTAGCACCGATTATAAGACAATACCAGTTGTTGTGCAGTACTTAGTAGGCTCCTATGGTGCAAAAGATATAGGCGCAATGATGGCATTACTTGTATTATCGATTATACCGATTATTATTTTCTATCTGACTTGCCAGAAATATATCATAGAGGGCGTTATGTCAGGTGCCGTAAAAGGCTGATTGATATATTTGGGAGGAACAGTTCATGAGAAAAAGTGGCGTATTATTTCCGGTCGCATCACTACCCGGAAAATATGGAATAGGAACCTTTTCAAAATCTGCATATGAGTTTGTTGATCGTTTAAAAGAGGCGGGACAGAGCTATTGGCAGATACTTCCGTTAGGACCTACAGGTTATGGAGATTCACCTTATCAGTCATTTTCGACTTATGCAGGGAATCCCTATCTGATTGATCTTGAGACATTGATCGACGAGGGTCTGTTGACAAAGGCGGAATGCGATGCCTGTGATTTTGGTAAGGATAAGACCTATATCAATTATGAAAAAATATATGGTTCTCGCTTTAAGATTTTATATAAAGCATATGAACGTAGCAATATTCTCAAAAAGAAAGATTTTAAACTCTTTACACAAAAACATGCCCACTGGCTTGATGATTATGCTGCTTATATGGCAATTAAAAAATCATTTGAAGGCAAAAGTTTTATTGAGTGGGATGAGGATATTAGAAAACGCGATGAGAAGACTTTACAGGAATACCGAAAGAAATATGCAAAGGAAATTGTATTTTATCAGTTTCAGCAATATGTATTCTGGAAACAGTGGGGAAAGCTCAAAAGCTATGCCAATCAGAATGGAATCAAGATCATAGGGGATATTCCGATCTATGTAGCTTTTGACAGTGCAGATACATGGGCAAATCCACAATTGTTTCAGTTCGATGAGAATAATATGCCGATAGCGGTTGCAGGATGTCCGCCAGATGCATTTTCAGCTACCGGGCAGTTATGGGGCAATCCTTTATATGACTGGGCATATCATAAGAAAACAGACTACGAATGGTGGGTCAACAGAATCAAATACTGTTTTGAATTGTATGATGTAGTGCGAGTTGACCACTTTAGAGGCTTCGATGCATATTACTCGATTCCATATGGACATAAAACGGCTCAAAAGGGCAAGTGGATCAAGGGACCGGGATATGATATCTTCAAGACGTTAAACAAAAAACTTGGGGATATGGAAATTATCGCAGAGGATCTTGGCTATCTGACTCCTTCGGTCAACAAACTTGTTAAGGATACCGGATACCCTGGAATGAAGGTTTTGCAGTTTGCATTTGACTCTCGTGAAGAGAGTGATTATCTGCCACATAATTATGATTCAAACTGTGTGGTATATACCGGAACCCATGATAATGATACACTGACCGGATGGTATCAGGTGCTTGCAAAAGCAGATAAGAAGCTGTCGCAGGATTATCTGAATAACCATGATGCAGCGCCGGAACATATTGCCTGGGACTTTATCAGACTTGCAATGAGCAGTGTTGCAAAGCTGTGTATTGTACCAATGCAGGATTATCTTGAACTTGACAGCAGTGCCAGAATTAATATACCATCTACATTAGGTGGACGTAACTGGCAGTGGCGGATGAGCAAAGGTGCATTTAATAAGAGTCTGGCTAAGAAAATGAGGGCGATGACAAAACTATACGGAAGATTATAGAGTGGGTGAAACAATGGAAATGATTACAATCAAGGATATTGCAAAAATGTGTGGAGTTGGTGTCAGTACGGTATCACGTGCGATGAATAATCACCCTGATATCAATGAAGAGACCAAGACGAAAATACTCAACACAATTAAGGAATATAATTATATTCCGAATAACAGTGCCAGAAATTTGAAGCGTACAGAGTCACGTGCAATTGCTTTATTGGTCAAGGGTATTGCAAATCCTTTCTTTGTAAAAATGATAAAGATCATGGAAGAAGCGATCGAAAAAGAACGTTGTCTGCTGGTCTTAAGACATGTCGATGAAGAGGAAAACGAAGTCGATGTGGCAATGAGTCTTGTGAAAGAGCGTAAACTCCGAGGAATTATTTTTCTCGGAGGTTATTTGAATCATACAAAGGAAGAGCTTTTAAGACTTCAGGTTCCACTTGTTTTCAGTAGTACGTCGTCTATGGATCAGAAGCCGGGTGACTGCTATTCCTATGTTTCAGTCAATGATGTAACTGAGAGTTATAAAATGGTGGATTATTTATGCAAATTAGGTCATAGAAAAATCGCTGTATTGATTACGAATGAAGCTGATTGTGGTATTGGTCGTCTCCGTTTACAGGGGTATGAAAAGGCACTTAAGGATAATCAGATCGAGCTGGATCAGGAGCTGATCTATCATATGAAAGAGATTGGTATGACCTCGTATACGATGGAAAACGGATATGAACTGATGAATGAACTGCTGGATTCAGGAAAAGAATTCAGTGCAGTCTTTGCAATTTCTGATACGCTTGCAATCGGTGCGTGTAAAGCAATATTTGAACATGGACTTCGTGTTCCGGAGGATATCTCTGTGTCAGGGTTTGATGGTATCGACATGGCGCATTATTATAATCCGACGATCACAACGCTGCGCCAGCCGGTAGAGGAAATGGCAAAAGAGACGGTGAATCTTTTGTTTTCTGTTATCCGAGGCAAAGAAACGCATCAGTATAAAACCTTTGAAGGTGAGTTGCTAGAGGGCGGTTCTACCCAATCATATTGCTGTTGTGATAGCGACAGTCCTTCGTAACATCTTCCAAAAACCAGTCCGGAGGAAGAAAATTGTTTGCTTCTTCTTCGGTTTCAAATTCTACCTCAGCCAGGTAGAGACCTGCCTGTGGCTGTTCAAAAATGTCGAGTTCGATTGTGTATGTCAGATACGGAATCAGAACTCTTTTTTTTCGGATCATTTTTCCATCTGCTTTTTCTTTCAGATGCTCATAAGCGTCCTTAGTGAGTGGCAGATTATACTCCTCGCGAACCATTAATCCTTTCGATTTATAGGTCATATAATAAGTTTCATCCTCGCGACGAACTCTTATGACAGGTTCTGTGCAAAGATATGCCTGTTCGATCAGATGAAAAGGATATTGGTCCAGATTTTCAGGTATTTCCTTAATTAAAAATTTACGTTCTATTTCCATTGTATGTTTGCTCCTTTTTTGCGATAGTGTTTTGACTCCTACCTTATTTTGTGTAAATTCATGAAATCGGTTTTTAGGATTGGAGGGGTATTATTTTCTTAAAATAGGTTAACAGCTCGAGGAGGGAGGGGAAGACCATGTGAGTCAATGAACGTATTTCTTCATCGGGTTGTCGTAAATCCGGGATCATGATCGGCTTCAT
>JAAYYM010000396.1 GCA_012515365.1 Clostridia bacterium | reverse complement strand
TTGGACAAATCCAGTTAATTACGACATGACACTGAATAGTGAGCGGGTCGGAATTGAAGAAAGTGTAAAAATAATTGAAGAATATCTGATCATTAAAAAACTAATTACACCTGACAGGATAAAAAAGGAGAGAGGTAAACATGAAGCTTAAGGACACAGGCCTGACGAAACAGGACATTAAAGATAAAGTAAATAAATATATGATTGAAACATATGAGCGTTTCGATTTTCTGGCTGAAAGAGCAGAGGGAATGTACATTTATGATGAAAATGGAGTACCATACCTGGATTTCTATGCAGGAATTGCAGTAAATAATGCAGGAAGTCGCAATCCCAAGGTGGTGGCAGCAGTAAAAGACCAGGTGGATGATGTTATGCACACCTTCAATTATCCCTATACGATTCCTCAGGCTCTTCTTGCAGAAAAGGTATGCACGACCCTTGGAATGGATAAAATTTTCTATCAGAATTCCGGTACAGAGGCGAATGAGGCTATGATTAAGATGGCTCGTAAATATGGCGTTGAGAAATACGGACCTAATAGATATCATATTGTAACGGCGAAGATGAGCTTCCATGGAAGAACCTTTGGAGCCATGTCGGCGACAGGTCAGCCAGGGAATGGCTGTCAGGTCGGATTTGGACCAATGACTTATGGCTTTTCTTATGCACCTTACAATGATTTGCAGGCATTCAAGGATGCATGTACTGAGAATACCATTGCCATCATGATTGAGCCAGTTCAGGGTGAAGGCGGTGTAAACCCTGCTACGCAAGAATTTATGACAGGACTTCGTAAATTCTGCGACGAAACCGGAATGCTTCTGCTGCTCGATGAAGTACAGACAGGCTGGTGCAGGACAGGAGCAGTTATGTCTTATATGAATTATGGAATTAAGCCGGATATTGTATCTATGGCTAAGGGACTTGGCGGTGGTATGCCTATTGGAGCTATCTGTGCAACAAAGGAAGTTGCCAAGGCATTCTCAGCAGGCTCTCATGGCACAACCTTTGGCGGACATCCTGTTTCCTGTGCAGCTGCTTACGCCCAAGTAGAAGAATTGCTTGATAAAGATATGGCAGGAAATGCAAGGGAAATGGGCGACTATTTTTCAAGTCTGCTGGAGGAGCTTCCGCATGTAAAAGAAGTAAGACATCAGGGACTCTTAGTGGGTGTTGAATTTGATGATTCCATCGGTGGCGTAGACGTAAAACATGGCTGCCTGGATCGCAAGCTTCTAATCACAGCAATTGGTGCTCACATCATTCGCATGGTTCCACCACTGATTGTAAGTAAGGACGAATGTGATCAGGCATATGCAATCCTGAAAGAAACAGTAAGCTCTTTAGGATGAGTAACAAAGGAGGCAGGATAGGTATGAAAGAATTTAACTTTGGAATTCCGCAAGACATTATTGTGGGCAGTGGGACGTTGGCAAAGCTGTCTGAATTATCAAAGAAAATGGGAACTCATGCTTTTATTATTTCAGGTCCAAACTTATATAAGCATGGGCTTGTAGGAAGAACAAAGAAATACATTGAAAAGGCTGGAATCAAAACAGATGTATTTTGTGATATCGAAGCGAATCCATCTGTTGATACAGTAGTGAAGGCAGCAGAAGCCTACAAGTCCTCCGGTGCAGATTTTATTGTCGCATTAGGTGGCGGTTCACCGATGGATGTGGCAAAAGCAGTTGGTGTGGTTGTAAAGTATGGAGGAAGCATTATTGACTATGAAGGAGCTGATAGGGTTCCGGGAAAAATCATTCCTATTATTGCGATACCGACAACTGCCGGAACAGGCTCAGAGGTTACTGCTTTTTCTGTTATTACCGATCATGCCAGAGAGTATAAGCTGACAGTATTTAGCTATGAGCTGTTACCGGAATATGTGATTCTGGATTCGGATTTGATCATGACCTTGCCTGCTTCTGTAGCTGCGGCATGTGGAATGGATGCTTTTATCCATGCTGAGGAGGCTTATGTATCTACAGCTGCGACTCCTTTTTCAGAGGCCATGAGTGAAAAAGCGATGGAACTAATTGGGCGAAGCATCAGAAGCTTTATAGCCAATCGAACTAATCAAGCGGCATCAGAAGACATGATGATGGGTTCCTTATTTGCCGGGATTGCCTTTTCCTTTGCCAGACTTGGAAATGTGCATGCGATGAGTCATCCAATCAGTGCATTTTTCGATGTACCGCACGGAGTAGCTAATGCAGTGCTCCTTCCGACTGTGGTAGAATATAATGCGATTGCAGATAAAGGAAAATATCAAAAGATTTATCAGTACATCTGCCATAACTCTATCGACGTTGCTTCGTTTCGACCACAGCTGCTGGCAGATGCGATCAGAGAGCTGTGTGCTGATATCGGCATCCCGAAGGGAATAGAAGAAGCCGTCTATCAGGTACCAAAGAATAAGAATGTAACGCAAAATGATATAACCGATAAGATGGAACAAATGGTTGCAGATGCCATGAAAAGCGGAAACATTCTGGTTAATCCACGTAGTTCAACTGCTCTGGATATTGAAAGATTATATTATGAGGCATTGTAAGTTTGATTAATCATTGAGAATTATCTATCATAAATCAGCGTTGAGTAAAATTACCACACAGGATCGTATCTCCTGTACTGTGGATTTCTATACTTGGCGCTTTTTTTGTTGTTGTTATCAGACAACAGTTTCTGAAATTTACAATGCAGATTAGGGATGTCGATGTTATAATTAAAGCACGATCAGAAATAGAAGAGGTGATAATTTGAACTATATACAGGCAACAAGAGCGCATGCAGATGATATTTATCAGCTGGTACAGGATACTGTTACACAAATTTATCCGAAGTATTACTCAAAGGAAATCGTAGATTTTTTTTGTCAATTACATAATCAGAAAAATATTCTGAAAGATATTGAACGTGGCACTGTTGGAATGCTGATGGTCGACGATCGAATAATCGGAACCGGAAGCTATGACCGGAATCATATCACCAGAGTATATGTGAGTCCTGCGTTCCAGAGACAGGGGTATGGCAGTTATATCATGCAGGTTTTAGAAGATCAGATTGCACCGGAATATGACACGATCTACTTAGATGCATCCCTTCCGGCGAAGCATATGTATGAGAAGCGAGGGTATGTGACACAAAAACAGGAGAGCATGGAAGTAGAACAAGGAGCTGTGTTGAATTATGACGTGATGCAAAAGGTGCTTTTATGAATGACGATCTGGCAATCGCAAAGTAAAAAATTATACATCAACTGCGGTTTCCTGTTAATGCTTTATCATTGATCCTGTGCTATATTCACATTGGAGGTGTGAAATGACCTATTTAGAAGGGTTTCAGAATTGTCTAAATTATATTAACGAGCATATAGAGGAAGATTACGATTTTGACAGGCAATATGAAATGGCAAATATGTCCAAATCTAATTTTCAAAGATTTTTTTTATTCATGTTCGATATGAGCTTACAGGATTATATCCGGAAAATGAAGCTTCGAAGTGCTGCACAGATGCTTGTAAACACGGACAGCAGGATCGCCGATATTGCGCTGCATTATGGATACGATAATCAGTCTTCCTTTTCCAGAGCATGTAAAAGTGAGTTTGGCAGGACACCCGGAGAAATAAGATCAGGAAGTGCATATACTTCAATTTCACCTCTTAATATGAAAGAAACTATGCGAGAGGGTTGTTTAAAAATGAATAGTAAAACATTAGTACATGTAATTGAAATCAAGAATTCTCATGTGATTTCCTTTGATGTTGACTGCTTTGATGCTGAGGATGCTGCATGGAACCAGATGCGAGATTGGGCAAATAAACACTTGAAGGATAGATCAGCAAGACAGTATATCGGACTTGCACCGAACGGACATCATCCGCAGGGACAACATGAAAATGCAAGTGAGCATGTGAAGCATGCCTATAGGGCTATGATGATGTTATTGGAAGAAGAGGCTCAGCCAGATGTGCTGTATGGAAAGCAGGTAGAGGCGGGACCGGATGGTCTGTATCTGGTTAATGATGTAGCTTTGAATCAATATGATGAAAATGGGTTCCTTGACATGGCATTATGTATGATCAAAGCTAGTGAAGCATTTGTGGAATTTGTAAAGAAAACCGATATTTATGATTTTGACTATGAGAAGGGTATTTTCTATGAAGAGCATACTTTCGATGATGCATGGTTTAAAAATGGTGGATTACCTGCGACATTTCGCATGTGGGCTCCGATTATAAGGAAGTAAACTTTTATAAAACAAGATCCAATTAAAATAATTAGGTTTACAAGACTAGATTCTCATGCTACAACAGAACAAACGTTCTAAAAGATTGAGAAAGGGAGATTATATGGATCAGAAATTTCAGGATTTTATTATGACTGTTCCGGCAGGGGAACAGAGCATGGTCTTAGAACTGGACACATTGTTCAAACAATATGGGTATGAATGTGGTATAGAAGAAGCAAAACAAGGATATGTGGTATCCTATTTTAAGAAGATTGGTAAGAAGAAAGTAACCATTGCAAACTTTGTGTTCCGGAAAGCCGGTGTATTGATCCGCATTTATGCAGCAAATATTGCAAAATATGAAAGCTTACTAAATGAATTACCCAAGAAGATGAAAGCAGGGATTGCAAGAGCAGGAGATTGCAAGAGACTTCATGACCCCTCAACATGTAATCAGAGATGCCAGGCCGGATTTACATTTCATATGGATGGAGTAGTGTATAAAAAATGTAGATATATGGCATTTATGCCTTTGCTTTGCGAAGAAAATGATGAATTCATTTTACGATTCGTGAAAGCTGAAATACTTGAAGCATCACAATTGGAGAATTTACCAGGTGGAAGTGACAGCGTATAGCTCATGTGGAGTAGTGTTTGTGGATAAGTTTGGTATTCGATGGGGAATTATGACGGAACAGACTGAGTAGAGCTAGTGTAGGAAGAGAATTGATACTTAAGATGAACCTAATCAGATGGACAGATGAAGTGGGATCCATTTGCAGGTTCATTTTTTGTATCATACTAATCATATATAAGAAAAGAGTTAACATAATTTCTGAATTTGATGAGCTCAAGAATATACTATAAGCACTGAGCAGTTTGTGATAGAATAATATAAAGCATGACAAATTATACGAAGACGAAATAATGCGAAGATGAAATCATGACCGACT
>JAAYYM010000395.1 GCA_012515365.1 Clostridia bacterium | reverse complement strand
TAGAATATTTTCTGATTACTGTAGGTCTGGAATCATCTATCTCTGAACTCATCAGAATAGGTTTCATTGAAAACAATGACGACTTATACGTAAATTCAAAATCATCTTTAAGATATTTCCTTGCCAGATTAGCCATATAAGGGAATGCCGTCTCTGGCCTAGCCGGACAATCATTACAATTTCCTAGTCTAATCTTAGAGCAATGTCCTTCGCTATCTTTCTGGCATGCAAAAGTGGGGATTCTATCATAGCTTGTTGTATGTGGCGTGAAGGTAACCGATGTCAGCGAATGAAGCCCTGTTTTTCCAAATGGCATTATTGAAAAAAATGGACCGTCCATAACAGTAAAGCCATACTGATTTAGTTTTTTATTCACATCGCAAAGAATAATCTCACACAACTCATATTTTATTTCAAATTTTTCAAATCCTACTAGATCAAGAATCTGATTAGTTCCCGCATAAGTTGCGTTTAATAAAAAACCTGTTCTATATTCTTGATTACCAATGAACAATGCATAGGCATCTTGCAGTCTTTCAATCCTATCAATTGAAATACCATATTTAATTTCCACATTTTTGTATGGTGCAAGCTTCTCCAAGTAATAATCCTTAAGAATCATCGCATCATAGGTATATTCGCGTGTGAGAAAAGCTCCATCACACATCCTATACTTAAAGAATCTCTCTGGATGGAGTTCTTCACATGGAATATTGGCAGCTCTGCAAAAACTCTTAAACTGCTCTCCATCAGACCATGAATATTGATTAGAGGTTGCATAAACCTTGTCGAATTCTCTATTGATACAGAAAGCAAAGTCTTTACTAAATCTTTCGAAATACCCCGCTGATTTCAATGCTGTAGAAATTGATCTAGGATAGTGATACCCTTGATGAACTCTAGCCTGATTTATATATGTTGCTCTTCTAAACGGAGTAGAATCACATTCAAGCACAAGTACCCTCTGCCCATTTTCTCCACAAAACAACGCTGAATACAATCCATACAACCCTGCACCTATTATGATTTTGTCATAGCATTCCATAAGAATCCCCTCTTTGTTTCATGTTTGTATAAAAATAAAAAGACTACAGAGAGCCTTCAAACAATCATAGTTTCCACTGTTCAGCTTTCGACAAATACATAGTCCTATGTTTCTTCATTACCTGATCCTCTTCATTGATATCTCAGATGAATTAAAAAGTATACCTTTTGGCGTTGCAGATGAGTTAATTTTTTTCATACACCAAGCTGTAAAAAGTAAGTGAAAATTATAAAAAATAACATTCTTCTTGAAATATATGGAGAATATGTTATTATATTTAACAAATGTGTCTATATACTTTGTACAGCCAAAAGGTATACTTTCTTGTTATAATGCTAATCTACAACATCTTGCTCATATTTTTTTGCTCTATATTTAAATGTAGATACTGGCATTCCACATTTCCTTGCTGCGTCCACCGCAGTTGTCTCTCCGTCTTTCCATTCTCTAAAAACATCTTCGAAATTATCTGGCAAAGCTTTCATTGGTCGTCCCATTTTAACCCCTCTTGCCTTGGCAGCTGCAATTCCCTCCGCCTGTCTTTGACGAATCATGTTATATTCATTTGCAGAACAATAGCTTAGAAGCGAAAGTATCAAATCGCTTATAAAAGTACCTAGCAAATTCTTTTCTCTTCTTGTATCAAGAATCGGCATATCAATCACCACCAAATCCGCTTTTTTCTCTTTTGTTATAATTCTCCATTGATCACTCAAATCCTGATAATTTCTCCCAAGTCTATCTATAGACTTGATATACAAAACAGTATTTTCTTCAAGTTTCTTCAACATCTTCTTATATTGCGGTCTTTCAAAATTCTTTCCTGTCACTTTGTCGATATAAATATTTTTCATTGGCACCCCCACTTCCCTTAAAGCAATTACTTGCCTATCCTCGTTTTGTTGTGATGTCGATACTCTGGCGTATCCAAATGTTTTTTGTTTTTGCATGTTTGCTTCCTCCATAAACAAAATTAGTTCTGGCACTTTTCCAGATATTTTCCATTAAAGAATGAGAAAATTCTAGCCTTAATTGAGTCAATAAAGAATGATACAATATAAAATTATCAGCTCATACTTCATACACATGATTGAGATACCTTTCAATACTATCAAATTAACAAATGTAGACAGATATTAAATAAAAACAATCACTCTAAACATAACCAACGTTGTGATCCTGCTTTTGTTTTACCTGATTTAACACATTTTCTTCCACAAACAGGACAATTTATTTGATTCATTTAATCTTCCTCCATAGTTTCCTATTTCTAAGAAGATCGAACCGCTGCAGCCCCAGTATTTACCATGGTTGCAGCGGTTTTTATCAATACATTTTGTCCTATAAGTCTATATTTTACATTGTTGCAACTTTTTGCAAAAAAAAACACCTCAGTGATACTCACTGAGGTGTTAACAGGGCTAAGAGGATTCGAACCTCTAGATGACGGAGTCAGAGTCCGTTGCCTTACCGTTTGGCGATAGCCCTTTATTTCCGACAAAGGCTATTATACATGAATGAAAATGTAATTTCAAGTACATTTTTACTTTTTTACTATTTTCTTAAACAAAACTATATCAGACAGGCATTATCTCTATAGCTGAACCCAGTTTTTAAGCGACTTTTCCTCATTATCCTTCTGT
Source organism: Clostridia bacterium (assembly GCA_012515365.1). Next base: position 256 of record JAAYYM010000395.1, on the reverse strand, counting down.
ATCATATACTGTTTTGGATAGATAGTAATATGATCTTTATTTACATTTAAAAGTGCTCCCCACTGACTAAATGTAGAATTTGCAATAATATTATGATGACACAGGCTCATCAGCTGCAGATCACGAAAACTATTCTCTCCACTATTATTTGCAATCACATGACTTTCATTCAAAAAAGAAAACTCTTTTTTTACAAAGTCGGCATCATCTGAAAATAAAAAGAAAACAGGATGCTCCACATGCTGACAGATATATG
>JAAYYM010000394.1 GCA_012515365.1 Clostridia bacterium | reverse complement strand
TCATCCTTCATTTTGCGTTTCCATGCCTCCAAAAAGGCGATCGATAGATCGTCCGCCCGGGCGAGCAAAAAGAAAAAAGGGAGCATTTGCGTGAAATTACTAGATTACGGGACTGACCCCTTTGTTTTTCTTTACTTGGGGGCTGGAAGGGAAGCTCTTATCAATGTCAGCCGGTGTTTATAACATTTATTACGGATATGACGGCAATAAAAACGTTACTGATCTGATTCGCAATGGCGAATATGCTCATCGGTATAAGTATGATGCATTTGGAAATGTAACCTCAGCAAGTTCATTTATCGGAGTAACGATCAATCCTTTCCGTTTCAGCAGTGAATATGTTGATAACGAAACCGGATGGTCCGCCTACAAATATCGCTACTACTCGCCCAAAATTGGGCGATTCCTAAGCCGAGACCGGATCGAGGAGCTTGGAGGCCTCAACCTGTATGGGTTCGTGGGGAATAGTCCGTCATATTTAGTTGATCTTTATGGGATGGGGATTTTAAGCGATATTGGTAGAGGAGCACTTGGATTAGGTTCGGCGGTCGTTAATGCCGGAGTTAGTACGGTTAGAGCAGGAGGAGAGGCCGTTGCTTGGGGTGCTAAAACCGCCGTTTCTGGTGTTGCTTGGGGTGTTGAGGCGGGGTATAAAGTAAGCGTTACAGCGTTGAAGACTGGTTCAATAGCAGCTGGCCATATTACATCGATTTTGGCTGGAGATAGCTTTGATAAGTGGAATGCCTTGACAGAGTTTGATCCCTGTCAATGTGAGTTTTTGGTTGTGATAAATGGGATTAATAATGACAATAATGCCGCTGAGGAAATGAGGCGAAAAGCAACGGAAAAATTTGGAATGGAAGGCATTACGGTCAGGAACGGAACCCATTTTCTTTGGGTGGGTGATATAATTCAAATTCTTTCGCACGAAGCTGGTATTATAGATGTGACATCGCGACGAGCAGCCGAGCAAATCAATGCAGTATATGACGCAGGGAAAAGAAATAAATGTGATAATATTAAGATCGTAGTCGTAGCTCACAGTCAGGGAACCATGGTGTTTGATCGTGCCTTGCCGTTGATTTCGCAGGAGGTTAGAAAGACAATTGATTATCGAGGTTCTGGTCCTCAGGCTTTTATTGGGAATAACAGGGGGTTGGGAGCTGTAGATAATGACTGGAATAAAACAGAAGGGAAATCGATTTTTGGTTATGATAGAGTCCCTCTTGCGAATTATCTTACACCTAGAGGGGTTCTATTTCATCTTTTAGGAGGGAATCTTGATATAACAACGTCAGAAGAAAAAGATGGAAATAATCATACTTGGATTCCTTTCTATAGTCACAATTATTAATCGGGGCATTTCCAATGAAATATATACTGTGTCTGCTAGCTGTATTAATTTTGTCTGGTTGTATTGATAAAAGAAAAGACATGACAGCGTCTGAGTTGGAGTTTCATTCGTCTGTATCACATAAGACATACAGAACTAAGACACCTCTGTACTTGGTTTCTGACCGATCTCAGAAGGATTGGTTTATATATTCCCCAAGTGATAGTGCTACAGAAAGGGCCGCGAAAAAGTTTGATGGAAACAGAATTCAAATCAGCAACACAGGTTTTTACATATATGACATAATCGATAGTTGTACATATATTTATATAGAGAAAATAATTCACATATATTCATTTGAGTATGAGAGTGATCGTCTGTATGGGCGTGTGCTGACTGGTCCATTTAGCGGAAAATTGCTGAATGTGACATATTTGTTTGATTTGTATGACGGCCAGTTGACAATTCCGCGGAATCCTAAAACGGAATATATAGAAGAAATCAATTCAGAGGAGTCGAGAAGGATGGAGACATCGGTGTCCGGCACATCGTCACAAGTAGGCACGGAGTGCGGAACCAAAGGAAAGGGGTCAGAGCACCAAGCTCAGTGCAAATGATTTTTTAAAAAAAGTTTCGGGCATGGGGGTAGCGTTTCCGCTGAGGAGCGGTTTTATGCAAAATTATATTTGCGCTGCAACAGAGCAAGACTTGTCTGTTTATCGGCAGAGTCTGTGGTGGCACGCCGGGCTTTGCTGGCCCGCTCGCTGCAGACTGGCATGACGAGATATC